>JBCCKZ010000218.1:0-8220 GCA_039027135.1 Planctomycetota bacterium | reverse complement strand
GTCACCGATAGGCTGATGCAGTCACGATATCATTTAAAATGCTGAGAACAGCCAGGCCTCTTGAGACTTGCGATCATGCAATTTCGAATCCAAGGATTGATCGCCATCACCGTTGAGGCCGCAGCGGTGTTTGCATTCATGAAGTGGGTCAGATTCCAAGACCTCTACACAGCATCGATGTTCCTGATATTACTCTCGCCTACGCTGATAAGGCCACTGGTCTTCTTTCTAGTGAGTCAGTCGAAACGTCATCGAGCTTCTTTCATACTTCACCTTGGAATACTCGCGGGATCCACTGTGACGTTCGGTGCGTTGACACTCAATTACAACGACTTCGGCCGCGATCTTGTCTTTGGTGCTCTCTGTTATGTCTCTGCGACGCTTCTCATATGGGCCCCTCAGATTTACCTGTTTTGGTATGTCAGATTGATGTACGTCGACGGACTTCGATCAGCAGGAATTTACACGCGAGATGCTTCAAGAATTGAGCCAGCATCATTCGATGATTAGTTCGCAGACGTCGAAAGACCCTAGTCATTGGCAACAACTCGATACTCGATCATCTGCATCAAAATCTGATACATAATCATCGAGGTGAGCATATGCCACCCAAAGTGCGTGCCCAAAGACCAGGGGACGATCCAGTCAATGGAACGCAACATCACGGCAATAGTGAAACACACTGCGACGAAACTCATTCGCTTTTTGAGTTGCGAATTTCCAGTAAGGGCAACCACGCTAAAAGTAAGCATCGCAGGTAAGTAGAAGAGAGATCCATTAAAAGGCTCTCTGAACGGTAGCAGTCCAAACGAAACTGCGACGACCACACCTACGATCGCAAAACAGGCACCTCGTCGAAAGTCGTAAACCACACGACAGACCCAGAACATATATCCGGTCATAAAGACTGCGATGGGAACGACATCCAATGCCATCGTTAGTCGCGACGGAATCGTGTGGAAAAGAAAGCTACCGGTTCCAATCAACCAACCGATTGAAAACATAATCCAAATCGAGGCTGACTGAAGCGTTTGGCGACGTGCGACTAGAGTCGCGGCCACAACAGCAATAAAAAAACCAAGATTCGAAATCGCATTCAGCGGCTCCGCCCAAAACGCCGGGTCACTGCCACGTTCTCGGTAGGTCTGAATCAGTTCAATGGGAACTAGCCAACAAGTTCTTGAATCACTTCGCCGCCAAACTGCGACAGTTGTTTGAATCTGCCGGCATGATAATAGGTCAGCTTGTTGTCGTCCAAACCCAGTAAACGAAGCAAGGTTACGTGAAAGTCACGTATGTGATGGACGCACTCGACCGCCTGGGCACCAGTCTCATCGGTTGCTCCCACTATCCTACCGCCCTCGACGCCGCCGCCAGCCATCATGATGGTCATGGCATCGGGGTTATGGTCGCGTCCGTATGCTTTGCCTCCACCGCGAACACCGTTATCCGGCGTGCGGCCAAACTCACCCATCCAAACAATCAGAGTTTCTTCGAGCAAACCACGCTGCTTAAGATCATTAATGAGAGCGGCAATCGGCCGGTCAACACGAGGGATGAGGGCGCCGTGGGCCTTTGCGATATAGTCGTGTGAGTCCCAAGTACTGGCGTAGACTTGAACAAACCGAACGCCCTTCTCCACCAGCTTCCTAGCCAGCAAACATCGACGACCAAAGTTATCGGTGGGCTCAACACCAACGCCATAGTCATCTAATGTCGACTGGCTTTCATCATCAATGCTCAATACTTCCGGCACTTGAACCTGCATGCGAAATGCGAGCTCATAGTTCTGCATACGAGCTCGAAGATCGTCATGGTCTGGATGCATGTCCGCGTGCGATTGGTTGAGCTTTTGAAGAAAATCTAGATTCGCACGCTGGTGAGATCGCGTAATGCCTTCCGGGGGATGAATATCAAGTATCGGTGAGCCCTTGGGACGCAAGGGCGTTCCCTGAAGACTTGTTGGGAGGAATCCATTGGACCAATTCGCTGCACCACCCTGTGGATGAGCAAGTTCGGGAAGAACAATGTAACCCGGAAGGTCGGAGTTCTCCGTCCCTAGACCGTAGTTCACCCAGGCACCAATTGAAGGGTCACCGCCAAACCGGTTGCCCGTGTTGACGTGATAGTTCGCTGTGGGGTGGTTAACCGATTCAACCTGACATCCGCGGTAGAAGCAAAGGTCATCCGCGACTCCACGAAGGTGCTGCCACGGACGGCTCATGGGCAAGCCGCTTTGACCCGCGGGTTCAAATTCAAAAGGGCTTTGGACGTAATACCGCTTGCCGCTGCTCATCGCCGACTGTTCTTCACCGCTCTTACTGAACTCTTTAAGGTGAAGATCGCGAAGCTTAGACTTGGGATCAAATGTATCGATGTGCGAGGGGCCACCTTCCATGTAAAGAAAGATGCAGTGCTTAGCCTTGGCTTCGGGGAAGTGAGGCCTGACGACACCACCGGTGGCAGTCGAACCGGCGGCCACCGATTCTTGAGCCAACATCGATGAGTAGGCGACCGCCCCCAAAGAAGAGGTCATTCCGTAAAGAAAATCGCGACGCAGCATGTTTCAAGCTCAATACACGTACATGAATTCATTGGCGTTGAGCAAAACCAACGCGACATCAGCCAAACCACGGGTTCGTTCATCAACCTCAGCGAGTTGTTTGTCCGGCTGATAATCTTCGTAGGCGAACAGCGGCTCAGTGAACGAGAACAGCTTTCCAGTCGTCTCCTCAACCGCTTCGCGAATCACTTCGATAGGCGGATTGGCGGAAGCAATCTCTGCTTCTTGATGACGCTCAGTCATTACCCGCCAATGCTCCAATGCGACTCGATGCTCAGATACGGTGGCTTTCCTCGCGAAAGCCAGCTGAAACATCCGATCGATCGCTTCAGCGTCGCTACCCGTTTCTCTAACGACTCGATCCGCGAAAGCGACGGCTCGATCAATCGACTCTTGACCGTTCAAAAGGGCAAATACCTGCGGCGTCACATTTGACGTGTCACGAAGCTCGCACGAAGTCTCAAATCCAGGTTGGTTGAATACCTCCATGACCGGCTCGCGAAGTCCGCGGGTCCGCTGAACAAAGATCGAACGACGATTACGCCTTTCCGGCTTTGCGTGTGGGACATAGCTGGGTGCGAAGGTGCCCATGATCAATCGCGGCTGCAAAGCAGCTTCCAAATTCATGTCCGGCTTGGCAGGAACGCCACCAAGCGTCGCGACCAGTTCGCCCGAAACGCGAAGAGCCGAATCACGAATCTCTTCCGCCGCTAGACGCCTGGGAACTCTTACGGCATAGAGTCTTCTAGCCGTTTCAAGCTCATCAGAATCTTCCGTCGTTAGGTTTGACGAACGACGATAGGCCTGGGTCATCAATATCGCCCGGTGCAGACGCTTGATCGACCAACCATCATCAATGAACCATCGAGCCAGATAATCCAAGAGTCTCGGATGAGTCGGCTTCTTACCCGTCGCGCCAAAGTTATTGGGATTCCCCGCGATACCGTTTCCAAAATGCCCACTCCAAACACGATTGACCATCACGCGGCTGGTGAGCGGATGCTCGGGAGTGAGTAACCACTGAGCAAATGCCGAGCGGCGACCCTGTGGTGAGGTCGGAACGTCAAAACTCATCGCTCCTTCGACGGCTGAAAGGACCGCTGGCGTCACCGGAGTCGACGCGGCGAAAACATCTCCGCCCGACAAGATCGTCGTCTGCTCGATCTCACCTTTCATGGGCTTTTGCGGCATATCGATTCGAGTCTGAATCTGGTTGAAGGACCGCTTTGCTCCGCTGTAAACGCTGTATGCGATCGGTTTGTATCGATCCATTTCCCAGGTGAACCGAGCACGCCATTTTCCAGTAATACGATCAAGCCCGTATTGGTCTGGTGAGATGACGTCGGTGGGCGGAAGCTCTTCAGCTTTCAAGCCTGCCTTCTTGGCCTCTTGAATCGACTTGTGGGGCAAGCCTCTATCAGCAAACCACTTCGCGTAGGCGTCATTCTTTGCTTTCTTAGCCTGCTTGCTGCGTTCATTATTATTCTTGCGAGTTCGCTCAAGCAACCGATGGTCATCTTCCATTCCTGAAAGATTCTCGCTAGGAAGCCACGCCGCATCACGTTCGGCAAACTGCGTAGTCGCAAACACAGCTTGCATGGAGTAGTAATCAACTGTTGGTATGGGATCAAACTTGTGATCATGACACCGGCAACACTGCATCGGTTGTGCCATGAACACCTGCCCGACGGTATCCGTCACATCATCGAGGAACGCCTGACGAGTGACTTTGGGAACACTCATGACCGTCTGTTCCCACGGTCCCATTCGCAAGAACCCGGCGGCGATTAGATATTCGCTCGTTTGGCTTGGAGTAAGATCTTGATTGGTCATGTCGACCAACTCGTCGCCCGCCAGTTGCTCCGTCATGAACTGATCATAGGACTTGTCGTCGTTGAGCGATCGAATGACATAGTCGCGGTAACGCCAAGCATTGGGTCGCTCCCAATCGTTAGCGAAACCTCCGCTATCAGCGTACCTGACAACATCCAACCAATGACGTCCCCATTGGACACCATATTGCGGCGACGCTAGCAAGCGATCAACCAGACTCGCCCAGGCTGTTTCATCATCTGCGGAATCGTTAACAAAGGCATCAACTTCGGCGGGTGTGGGTGGCAGACCGTGCAGGTCAAATGACAATCGGCGAATCAGAGTTCTCCGGTCCGCGATATCCGCAGGAGAAATCTCCGACGCATCGATCTGTTCCATCAACAAGTCGTCGATCACACTAGAGGCATCTCGACCGAGGCTTTCTAGTTCATCTCGCATGGGCATGAACGCCCATAGATCTTTAGGCTCGTACTTTCGTCGTGTCCACTCTTCCGAAAGACCACCGCGAGTCGGATGGGTGACACCACCCGCGTAGCGATCATAGATCTCCGCTACGCGATCAGGTGAAGGCCAGGGCGCTCCCGCATCGATCCACTCGCCGAACAACGTCACTTGCTCGGCAGTCAGGCTTTCCGACTCTTTGGGCGGCATCTCCATGCCTTCAAATTCGCGGGAGAGCATCTCCATGATTTCGCTCGATGAATGATCACCCAACGCCACGACTGACTCTCCGAAGGCATCGCCTCCCATCAACATCGACTCACGGTCAGCAATGACAAAACCACCTTCGGGTTCATCAATGTCGGGACCGTGACAGCCGAAGCATTTCTCTTGAAGGATCGGATTTATATGAAGCGCAAAAAGCTTCTCTCCTTCGGTCGCCCACTCGGGTGGGGCATCACCGGCATCCGCAGGATCAACACGCGCTTCAGCGGCAAAGACTCCACAGTCCGCGCAGCAACAAACCAATAGGGGCAGCAGCCATGACAAAAGCTGGTGGTGACGCAGCATGGCGAACGAGCGACGAGGACTTAGGCGGGGGACGAAACGGTCTTAAGGGCGAGGAAATAAACCGTAGGCTTCCTGTTTTCAACCTTCTCGACCAAAGCAGCATAACAGCCCAACCTAAAGCGGGCAAATTTTGCAGTTGCCTCGCGATTGTGAACCGGGTGTATATACCCTCAGGGAAGCTCATCGAAGCTAGACCCGAAGGGTCGAAAGCACTCTGTCGGTGGGCTTGCCCACCGGTTCTGATCCGAAAGAAGATCTAGCTCCGAAGGAGCGACAGACAACTCAGACCAAGCACTCAAACTTAATGGACAAGTCTCCGTTCTGTCGTCCCTCCGGGACTAATGTTCTGGCAATCAACACACCGGCGGGCGAGCCCGCCGGCAGGAAGCTGTCGCCGCTCCGCGGCTGGGGAACGACCACTGATCTCCTGAGCAACTAGAGCCGAAGGGTCAAAAGCACTCTGCCAGTGGGCTTGCCCACCGGTTCAAGCCCAAACAGACCAATCAGCTCCGGAGGAGCGACAAACAACTCAGACCAAGCACTCAACCTCATCTGGCATAGGTTGCTGCTGTCGTCCATTCGGGACTAATGTTCTGGCAATCAACGACCGGCGGGCGAGCCCGCCGGCAGGAAGCTGTCGCCGCTCCGCGGCTAGATAAAGCTCCAGGCTATCGCCCTTTCGAGTCTAGAACCAGCTCCAAGCTATCACCGCTTCAAAGCTGCAAGCAACTTTGCAAGGCTAACGCTCAATAGACCCGGAGGGTCGAAAGCTCGATGCCGGTGGGCTTGCCCACCGGTTCTGATCCAAAAGAAGATATAGCTCCGAAGGAGCGACAGACAACTCAGACCAAAAACAATCTCATTTAACGCAACTCACTTCTGTCGTCCCTCCGGGACTAATGATTTGGCAATCAACAGCCGGCGGGCAAGCCCGCCGGCAAAGAGCTGTCGCCGCTCCGCGGCTGGGGGATCGGCCGCTGATCGCTTGAGCAACCAGACCCGAAGGATCGATTGCACTCTGCCATCAGGTTTACCTGACTGAACAAAACAATCGCTGTGAGCCGTCGCCGTTCTGCAACTTCGCAATAGACCCGGAGGGTCTATTGCTCCCTGCCGTTGGGCTTGCCCAACGGTGTGGAAGACCAAACCATAACTAGCTCCGGAGGAGCGATAGATATACCCAGCAACATCAATCAATCCCAGACAAACCTGGGATCATACTCAATCTCGTGCTTTGCCAAGAACCGCAGGTACTCATCCTGAAAGCTCTCTTTCCGATGATGCTCCGCTTGGTTCTCAATGTATTGAATCACACTCTGTTTCTTTGATGGACTCACCGTAAAGGCACCATAGCCATCTTGCCATCCAAACTTATGGGTCATCCCAGATTCCTCATTGAACTTGCGAGACGTACTCGACTTGAGTTCTCGCATGAAGTCAGCAACGCAATGGCTGGTCGACAGCTTGACAAGCAGGTGGACATGATCAATCCAGCCACCCACCCGAATCGGAACGGCATCTAGACCTCTTATCGTTCCACCCAAGTATTCAAAGATCTTCGCTTGCGTTTCGGGCTGAAGATATGGCTTGCGGTTCTTTGTGCTAAAGACAAAGTGATAGAGCAGTTGATGGTGGGTGCCGGACATGAGTGCATCCTTGATCAAGAGGAGACCACAAGATTCTACAAGCTGTCGTCCCTCCGGGACTAGCTTCTCTCTGACTAACAAACCGGCGGGCAAGCCCGCCGGCAGGGAGCTGTCGCCGCTCCGCGGCTGCAACCAACTTTGCAAGGCTGGACACTCAATAGACCCGGAGGGTCGTAAACACTTTGCCGGTGGGCTCGCACACCGGTTCTTGTCAAAAAGTAGAGCTAGCTCAGAAGGAGCGACAGAAGACTCAAATCAAACAACCAAACTCAATGGGTACAACGCGATTCTGTCGTCCCTCCGGGACTAGTGTTCTGGCAAGCAACAAACCGGCGGGCAAGCCCGCCGGCAGGGAGCTGTCGCCGCTTCGCGGCTGGATCAAGATTCGAGCCATCGCCGCTCCACGGCTAGATCAAACTCCAAGCTATCGCCCTTCCGCAGCTAGTACCGGCTTCAAGCTGTCGCCGCTCCGTGGCTGCAACCGACTTCGAGCTATTGCCGTTTTGCGGCTTGATAAGAATTAAGAAGCCTCTGGTAGTACTCCTTCTCAGGGACCAACCGAATCGCTTCCCTCACTTGGTCTACCGCTTCGTCACGACGCTCCCGAATCCAGAGTTGCTTCGCAAGCTTGATACGGTTCGCAGCATCATCGCCCTTGATCGAGATCGCTTGCATTCGTTTTGCAATCGCCAGATCGCGAATCTCACCCGCTTCATCGGCACGGACCGAACAATCGGCATACAGTTCTGCGACAGGCTCGATCCAGTCGGCTTGTCGGTTCAGATAGAACACTTGGTCGGACACACGATCAGTTCTACCGATCCTTTCCCTATACTCGCCAGCCCACGCAAACCTGTAATCACGATACTCGTCCAATGCTGATTCAAATATTGGCACAGCAATTCCACCTGATCGAATCTCAGCCATCTGCCGGACGATATCCGAAATCTCTGGTGCAAATGCTTGTGCCTTGACGATTGACTTCGCCGAGGCCAGAAAATTACCCGCCGAAGATTCCAGTTGAGATTGCATCAAGTAAAGCTCCGCAAACGTCTCACGAGGAATCATCCGCAGCGACTGATCATCGTTCCAGTCCTTGAAGGCCACAGTATCATTCCCTCAATTCTGCTCGATGAACTTCCCAAGAATATCGACAGCTGAACTGAT
>JBCCKZ010000217.1:0-8221 GCA_039027135.1 Planctomycetota bacterium | reverse complement strand
CGTCGGGTGCGGAGGTGGAGGGTATCGAAGGTCTGCCCATGATTGCTGGCAAACGTTGGATTCCACTCTTCGCCGGTGTACCGGTCGCTTCGTCTTGTTGTGCATCTGCGACGAGTTGCCCTTCTCGACATGAGATCTGGGAAAGATCCGCCAGAACCGTGTTTGGGGTTGGTTGTGAGCCCCGCGCATCTGCAGATTGGGTTGTTTCAGGCTCAACCGCACGAGGGGTCTGTAAGGGCCCAGAGTGAGTCTTTGCGAGCGCCTCGGTATCTGCCTTCTCGTTCTGCTCGACTACCACGCGCGAGATCACTTCGTGTGAAGTCATCTCGCGCGGAGTTCGCTCTTTAGCAACTTGCTTCTTGTGTTTGGCCGAGCGATTGGCTGTTGCAAAGCCAAGCAATAGTGCTGAAGTGATCGCGACGCCAAGCAGGAAGTGCTGGATCACGGGCAAAGCCCTTCGCACTAGCGATAGATCTTCTTGTTCGTCTGACATTCAATCTATCTCCTAGCGACGCCCAAAAGGCAGCCACGATGGAAGTCGGAATCCGTTCTTTTTTTTCACTGACTCATCTGAATTCGATGTTCTAGGTAGCGCCGCGATTTGCTCTGGAACATTTGACGAGCTCGCGGTTGCCTTGTCCGGACGATAAGTCTTGGCAAACTGTGATGGTGATAAGTGCCTTGTGGGTACTTTGCTCTCAAGGCTTGGATCCTCAAGGGCAATTCGGCACTTCGCTGCGGTTGGGTGATCGCCGAGCCGAGTCGCTACTTCGAGTAGACCCTCATAGGCCGACCGAGATGGGGCTAATGCCAGGCTCCGGCGATAGACATTTGATGCTTGTTCTAGAAGCCCTTGGCGGGTGAATGTGTGCCCTAGCTCGCGTTGTGCCTCGGCATTGTTCGGTGCGATCAACGCAGCTGCCATGTGGTAGTTCGTGCTCACCAAACCCATGTGGGTGGATTCAACCAGGTCAGAGGTTTGCGATTCCAGTTTTTCTTCAACTTTGCCCAAGATGACAAGCGAACCGGCCGCAATAGAGCTGCCCTTGCATCCGCTAACTAATCTTTTCCGTGCGTGTTGAAGATAGGCTGAAGCGGCTCTTAATCGAGTCATGTCCTCGAGTGCAGCATCCTTCAACACGGGCGTGGTGTGGACGGTGACAAGACGACGAATTGAAGCCACGTCGCCCTGGCCGTTGGTCAGGAAGTCCTTTGCCTCTCGTACAGCCGATAACGCCTCGTGTAGGTCTTGTAGATTCTCATTGGTGTCTTGCTGGGCATCGGTCGCTTCAACCGATAGCCGCAATGCCTGGGAGGCGAGCGCGTAGGCGGTGTGGTGAGCACCCATTCGAAAGCGGTCTTTCGCATCTTGGAGTGACTTTGCTGCCATCTGCTGCAGTCGACCCGCGTGAATGATGTCTGCCTGCCTCGAGCTTGCTTGAGGCTTGGGGGTGGTAGCGAACTCCTCTGGCAATATCAACGAACTCGCTTGCCGCCGATCGCCTGCGCTTGGGATATTCGATGCGGATCTCAGCGTGTTTTGCGGTCTCGAGAGATCACTCCCGCGGTCGGGCGTATGGTTTCCCCCCGAAACCTTGCGAATGAATGAAGAATTGCGATCCGCAACGCTGGCGTCCAACTCAAAATCAGACAATATCAGAGCATCTGAATGGGTCGTATGTGGCTTCAACTGCCGCGCAGGCGGACGTCGAAGTTGAACGATCGTGTTGGGTGCGAGGCGCTGCAAGGAGTCGGCGCTCGCATTCGCTAGCGGGGTAGAAACCGTCAGCGTAATGGTGAGCGCAAGCGACATCCTCCGGCGACGTATCACATCGCGTTTGGGGCGAACCATGGAGGGTACGTGTGACTAAGGGATGGAAGTGAAGTGCGATCACGCCTGCGTGGGAAGGAGGCGATGAAGCACCGTGTTCAGGGGGTGTATCGAATCACCTGAACGTTTCCAGTTACACGCAAGTCAAACTTCGAATCGACTTTGCACGAGGCGGGCCACAATGATCGAACGACCGTCAAAAGTCGGTCATCAGGGATTGATCGGACGAACCCGTATATCTCGCCAACGCACCTCGAACGGGCCCTGGTCGGCTTTTATTGAGTGCACTTGCAAACCAATGAAGCCCTCCTTGAATGACTGCCCGTCACGAATATCGGCAATCTCTGTTCCATTGATCCAAGTCTGAAAGCGATCACCAACGGCTCGTACTATGTACCGATTGAATTGATCATTCTTGAATGCATCTTTAATCGGTTGCTCCGTGGTGATCCAACCTCGTCCAGTAGCTTCACTGTATAGATATCCAGCTTCGCCTGGCGCCGATTCAATTTCGACCTGGGGACCATGAACACGGCCTTTCTTGTAGTCGTCAAGACTCTTTGAGCGAATTTGAACACCGCTGTTGAGTCCATTATCGACCTTAACCTCAAAGGTGAGCTCAAAGTCGTCATAGTCTTCGTTGCTACACAAGAACGAGTTTGGGCTGCCCGTCGCCGTTCGTCCCAAGATAACCCCTTCTTTGACTTCGTAGGTTGCGGTGCCGTTGCGTTGTGTCCAACCGTCAAGATCCTTTCCGTTGAAAAGGCTTTTCCAGCCATCAGCATCGATATCGGGAATACCGGCTGTCTGATCGGTGCTATCCGACTCAGGGGATTCTGGAACAGCCCTTTCGATCGGTTCAGTGGCCGATAACTGACCTTCGCTCACGTCAGGCAGCGTGACTTGTCCGGTAAGTGCCCACTCGATTCCTCGAAGAAGTGTTTGTTGAAAAGCAACACCTGACATCGCTTTTAAATCGTGACCTAGCACGCTGTGAAATACACGTCCTCGACCAAAGTGTGTCGTCATCAAGATGGGTTCATGTTCACCTGTCCCACCGTTTTCTTTACGGCTAAAAGCGGTTGCCAAGACATGCAGGTTTTCTGTCGGGCCGCGGAGCTCTCCATAGAGTTCGTCTTCGGTTTGCATGAACTCGCTTGGGAGTCCACGCGTGATCGGATGATCGGGGACGCGGACCTCGATCAAGAAGGGTTCGCGTTTTCCATGAGACCCACCGCGTCCCGGTGAGTAGTCCAACACCATCTTTTGAGCGTTCTCTTGCCAGCGGACATAGGGACCGCTCTTTTCGTTTCGATCTCCCCATCCACCGAGTCCGGTCATGCGGTTGTACTCGACCCAGCCGGGAAATGCATTGTCGGCCGCATGGATCGAGACGAACGCACCCCCTGAAGTCACGAAGTCGACGAATCGCTGTCGTGTCTCGTTGTTCCAATCAGGGCCGCTATAGTTGGAAAGGACAGCGTCGTATTCGCCAAACTGCGGGTTGTACTCATCCATCCGCGAGGCATCCGCGGGATATCGTTTATCGGTGATTTGCTCTGCAGGCTTTTGTGGGACTGTTGCGACGTCCACGGAGTAATGGCCCGTGTTTTCAAGAAGCCTCTTCATGAAAGGCGTGGAATCTTGCCAAGGGTGATAAGGATTCTGACCGTCAACGATGAGAACGCGATGCTTTTCTTTCTCGACGTGATGGTCTGCAAATGCAATCGTTGACAAAGCCAAGAGAGACAAAGCCAAGAGGCTTGTGACTAAGGTGAGAAACTTCCGAAGGGTTGTCACTTCCATGAATTTCATCGTGGACGGGATCCGAAGGTAATTAGCGCCGAAAACGGAGTGTGGATTGTACCACGGCTCTCGTTATCATTGCGTTATGAGCTTTCAATCATCTCGGGGTGAATTCCCCAACACACGTATGCGTCGTTTGCGCCAGGCCAACTGGTCACGGCGTCTGGTTTCCGAACATCAGCTGAATGTTTCGGATCTCATTTGGCCCGTTTTCGTTCACGATAAAGATTCGTGTGAACCGGTTGACGCACTTCCAGGCGTCGACCGATTGAGTCTCCGGGCTGCCGTCGGGGCGGCACGCCAAGCAGTTGAGCTGGGCATTCCTGTCATCGCGATTTTTCCCGCGACGAATCCTGATCTGAAGACAGATGATGCGGCCGAAGCTTTGAATCCAGATAATCTCGTTTGCAGGGTGACCAGCGCGATTAAGGATGCGGTTGGAGACGATATTGGTGTGTTGTGTGACGTGGCATTGGATCCTTACAGCAGTCACGGGCACGATGGATTATTACGGGATGGTGTGATCCTGAATGATGAAACGATAGAGGTGCTCACGAGGCAGTCCGTCGTGCAAGCCTCAGCGGGTTGTGACATCATAGCGCCGAGTGACATGATGGATGGGCGAATCGGATCCATTCGAAAGGTGCTCGATCAAGAAGGCCATGAGAGTGTCTCGATCATGTCCTACGCGGCTAAGTACGCGAGTGGTTTCTACGGACCCTTTCGAGAGGCCGTTGGTTCTAAAGGGAATCTCGCGGGAGGAAGCAAAGCGACGTACCAGCAATCTCCCAGCCAGACCGACGAGGCGCTCCATGAAGTCGCGCTCGATCTGAAAGAAGGAGCGGATATGGTGATGGTCAAACCAGGTATGCCGTATCTCGATGTACTTAGACGAGTGCGAGAGCAATTCGCGGTGCCCACATTTGCCTATCAGGTCAGTGGTGAATACGCGATGTTGCACGCGGCAGCCCAGAAAGGATGGTTAGACTTAGATAAGGTGATGATGGAGAGTTTGCTTGCGTTCAAACGAGCCGGTGCTGACGGTATCTTGACTTACTTTGCGGTTGAAGCGGCGAAAAAGATTGCCGAGGGCGTCTAGACTTGTTTTGCCAGCAACTGAACCAAGTAGCTTCGCTCCTCAGCATCCGTGTCACTGAGCCCAAGATGATTCGCTAGTTCGTGTATCGATGCTCTTGCCTTGGCCACGTTGGAATGATCCTCGATCACAAGTTCGAGTTCGGCAAAGTCGCCCAAGCCTTCTACCTGATCAACGACGACTGCAACCTCACAATCTGGAAGACGAAACGGCTGGCGGCTCTTCGTGACTGTTCGCACTTCTCGAAAGCCAAGCGTGCGAAGTAAGTCCATCCATTTCGTGCCATCCTCATCGCCTGGAGCGAGACTCCATTCCATCTCGACACGCGCTTTAATCTTTCCCTTCATGGTGGGGCCCTTGTAGGTTACCAACGGGGAATCGTTGATTCGTCTTATGCGTAAGGCCTCTCGCGTCTCGCCAAAGTCTCGACATGGATGATTGAAGTAGGTGTCGGCGTGGCGCTCTATAGGACTTTCGACTGCACCGGAGTCGATTAGTCCTCGAACGAATGAATCGCGATCTCGCAAATGGAATTTCTGTTCAATTTCAATCATCTTTTGTACTCATTGGCTACCGAACGTTCACGGGGGCGAGTTTGGCCGGCGTCCCCTCAGAAGTGATCCATGGATTGCCATGTTCATCAAGGGCCAATGCTTCAACCTGTCTGAGAGGAGGTATCGTGATTGGTGAAGGCACGTTGGCGAAATTCTCCAGATCATTGGGGTCGTCGCCCAGGGGGATCTTGAACGCATAGAAATAACCACCGAGCCACAGAGCACGGCTGTTGCGATCAATGTCTGCCCCGGTCACCAATGGGATATTCATCGTTGCCACGTAGTCAGCCTCCATTTCATAGCTTTTCTTTCCAGGTAATGGAGGCAACGGGATCTTCCAAAGCGTGCAATGGGGCAGAACGCTTTTGCTGATCAGCCATATCTCATTGGTGGCCTCACAGACGGCAACGGCCTCACAATCTCGCGGACCTCCCGGTGGTCCTCCTGAAGACGAGTGGTCGCCGTAGCGAACGGTGATCGATGTCACGTTCTTGACTGTGCTGTCCTTCGCAGGATCCGGTTCGGCGAAAATATAGAACTTGATGTTCTTGCGACGTGCCCAGTTATCCCCGCAATCAGCCACCAAAATCATAGGTTGGTCGTCGTAGGTGAAGCATGCCATGTCTTCCCAATCGCGTGACTTTACATCGTCGGAAAAGTCGACGGACGCCGTAAGCTTGCCTTTAAGGTTGAAAGCAAAAATCTCGGGTTCGTTACCGCTGTCATTGTGAGTCCACAAGTAGTCGGGACGTCGACGAGAGAAGCCTAAACCGCTCGATTCACCGAGCTCGGGGTGTTTCAGCGTCACCAGCTCAGCGGCGAGCTCGATGGCTGGGTTTGATGGCCTCGATTCTGACGCGGCGGATTGCTCGTTGGATTCATTGTTTTGGGCGGAGACCAGGCCCTTTTGGACATAGCACAGAAGTACCACCGAAACGAATGCTCGAAAAACGAATGGAATCATGGGCAGCTCGTGATGAATATTCTCGAAGTTTGCTCTCGCTAGTAGAATACCAGCCGATGATTACATCCACCGACACGCGATTGCTGCAATCCTCATTGAGCCAACCGTCAACGACTTCACGAAAGACTTCTGGATTTCTGGGGGGCTATTTCCCTTTCGTTGCCGCCTTATCGGTGGTGGTCGCTATTTTTCTGGTTGTGCTGAACCGAGATCTGCCTGATCTGGCACCTCCGTCATCACATCCAGCGGTCGGAACAATCGCTCCGAGAACTGAGTTGATTCGCCTGGACGACCTGGATCTGAATTCCTCCGATTCAATCCGGTTGCAGTCTCTCGAGTGGGAAGGCAAAGTGAGTTTAGTTCATCTTTGGGGAACTTGGTGTGGGCCCTGCCGAATGGAGTACCCCGAGTTAGCTGAGATGGTTAGCTCGTTCGAAAGGAATAATGAGTTTCAGTTCGTTTCGGTGTCGTGTGAGGGTGGACCGGGTGAAAGCGTTGAAGGTCTTCAAGGTCAAACGCTCCAGTTCTTGGACGGAATTGAGACCAGCGATGATCTGGCTGTTTATGCCGATCCGCGAGGCGTAACTCGGAGGAGTCTGCTGGATCGCTTGGATCAGCGTTCGCTGTACTTTCCCACTTCCGTCTTGGTTGATGCGGAAGGAAAGATCGCTGGCGTATGGGAAGGCTACAAGCCCGAGGGTGTCGAACAGATGAAAGAACTGATTGAATCAACTATGGACTAGTCGCCGAGCCTTTGTTTTAGCTGCTTGGCCTTCCTTTCGATTGCTTCAGCTGACTGGCCATCGACCGCAGCAGTGACGGCCACACGAGAGACGCCGGTTTCCAACACCTTGTCAATGTTGTCACAGGTGATGCCCCCAATGGCAAACGCCGGCAATGAAGCTTCTGCGTCCATCAATGTCTGATGGGCCTGCACAAGGAAGTCCAACCCCGCATACTCATCGAAAGACTTGGTGTGGCCTGGAAAGGTTGGGCCGCAACCAATCAGATCAACGGCTTGATCAAGACTAGCTCGTACTTCGCCAATCGTGTGGGTGGACAACCCCAAGAGACGTTCGGGTTTCTGGATTCGGCGAGCGATTTCGACGGGTAACTCGTCTTGACCAACGTGGACGCCATCGACATCGGCTGCGAAAGCCAAGTCAACTCGATCATTTAAGATCAATAGCACGTTGCTCTCTTGGCATTTGGGTCGTAAGCGATCGGCTGCTGAAATCAGCTGTCTGTCACTGGCCGTTTTGTCCCTCAACTGAATCAGGTCAACACCCGCTTGGGCTAAAGCCTCAACTCGGTCGTCGAGACTGACATTTTTCTCATCCAGATCAATCAACGCATAGAGATTCGAGTCTTCGAGATGCCGTCGCCGGTCGCTGCGCATCAGCGTTTGAGTACTGTCGGCGGTGAGAGTGTAGAGCCGATAGCGAACGCTCTCCATCTGAGAAGAAAACTTTGGATCGATTGTTTTGGTGAACTCTTCGATCGTCCGCAGAGCCTGTTTGCAGCGTTCGGCTGCGGCATTCACAACATCAGCGATGCTGTCACGCGATAACTCGTTGGGTGTCGAGACCTGAGTGCCAGGATCTGTATCGATGTTGCGGTGGCAGGTCCAGGAGAGACGACCCAACTGGCGAAGTCGCTCGTCGAGCTCGTGGCGCAGGAGTTTTAGCTGTTTGGCGAGGTCGCCACGATGTCCTCCAAAACGCCACCAATCCTCCATGGTTCGAAGTCCTTCGGCGAGACGGTTGGCGTTAGCATCCAGCAGCCTGGCAATGTCGTCGGGGATGGGTTTCACGCGTGAAATCAAGTCTTGTCGAGGGGCGTTGGTTTGACTGCGAATCGTTAACGTATGGAGGTTGTCGCCTCTGGATGCCCAGTTTGCGATGGTGCTAAGCATGGTAAGTTAGAGGCGATCCAAATTCGATGCTTGTGTGTCTAGAACATTCTCGCTG
>JBCCKZ010000216.1:0-8350 GCA_039027135.1 Planctomycetota bacterium | reverse complement strand
GCGGGAACTCGAGACCTTTGGCGGCATGCATCGTTAGTAGCCAAACGGAATTCGCCAATGCCATGCGATCTTTTTCGCTTCCCATTTCTTTGCCGGAAAGAGCGATATCGCTGAGGAAGCCGGTCAGCGTCGGTTTCGTTGATTTGTCTTCGTACGCAGCAACGGCGTTGCCCACTTCACCCAGTGCCGCAAGCCTTGATTCACGTTCTTCTGGCTTATCGTATCTCGCCGCCACTTCAGTGCCGAACGCGGTCCGCTCGATAAGCGTTTGGTAGCCCGCTTGCAATCCCTCGGTTTCAATCCGCATCCGAACACTTTCGATCACGGATCGAAGATCATCAACACCTCGTTTCGCCGCGTGGCCAAGAGTTGCCGTCGCTGAGTCATCGGAGATGACGGTCCAAAGCGGTACGCCTTTGTCGACCGCCATCTTGAGTAGTGTTTCCACCGCCTTGCCACCCAGTCCGCGGGCGGGAGTGTTGATGATCCGCCGAAGCGAAACCTCGTCAGAGGGCTGTTCAATCCATTTCAGATACGCAACGAGATCTCGCACTTCGCGGCGGTCGTAGAATGATTGCGCACCCATGATGACATAGGGAATGTCTGCGCGTCGAAGTTCGGTCTCAAAGAGTCGAGGTTGTTCATTGGTACGAAAAAGGATGGCGATGTCACCTGGTTGAACATGTCGGCCATGAATCAGTTTATGAATTTCACCAACCACTTTCGCCGCTTCGATGGTCTCGTCCTTGTACTGTTCGATGCGTGGTCTTTTGCCGGTCGGCCGCGAAGGCAACAAAGACTTGTCATGGCGAATCGTATTGAAGGCAATCAAGCGATTGGCCATCGTCAGAATCTCAGCGGTGCTCCGGTAGTTGGATTCCAAGCAAATGACTTTGGCGTCATCCCAATCGTTTGAAAAATTGAGGATGTGGGTGACGTCCGCTCCTCGCCACGCATAAATCGATTGATCATCGTCACCAACAACACATAGGTTTCGGTGCGAGCCAGCGAGATGCTTCGTGATTTGATACTGAGTTTGGTTAGTGTCTTGGTACTCATCGATGAGTACATGATCAAAGCGGCCCGCTTCCTTGGCCCGGACCTCGGGCGATTCGCGGAATAGCCGATCGGTTTGAAGCAGCAAGTCGTCAAAGTCCATCGCCCCTCGCATCACCAGACCGTCTTGATAGCGGCGGTACGCCGCCGCTGCCAGGTGTTCTTTATCGGTGGCAGCTTCATTAGCCGCTTGAATTGGCGTGAGCGTGGCGTTCTTCCAGCCGCTGACCAGAAACAACATGTCGTTCGGCGAAAGGGCAGAATTTGGTAGGCGAAGCTCCCTCAGCACCGATCGGGCCAAAGACTCTTGATCGCCTCGGTCGTAAATTGAGAACTTGGCCGGGTACCCAATGACTTGGGCATGCCGCCTGAGGATATTCACGCAGTGCGCGTGAAAGGTTGCCACGGTGGGTGATGGCGGCTCGGGTTCACCTTTTCGACGACGGTGTTTTGAAAGTCCAAGTAATTCACCAACTCGCTCACGCATCTCGCCAGCAGCCTTGTTGGTAAATGTGACAGCCAGAATTCGATCAGGTGGCGTCCCGTGACGGATGAGGTTTGCGATTCGAAATGTGACAACACGCGTTTTGCCGGTTCCCGCACCAGCAAGCACTAGTAGTGGGCCGGAGAGAGTTCGGACCGCGTCGGCCTGCGCCTCGTTTAGTCCGTCCGTGAGGCGATCCATCAAATTTCTCTTGAGATGCAGCGACTGCGGTTAGCGAAGATCGTCGCGATCGATAATCGGATTTGCCGAGCCTTTAGCGATCAAAACCAAGGCACCTGCCTGGGGCTGGTTAGCGTTCATCGCAGACCGATTAAAGGGAATTCCGTAGCAGCCATAAGCTCCCGTTGCTGTGTCCATGACGTAAATCACTGTCGAGGCAGCCGGCTGGCTGCTCGATCGCGGAAAGTCGGCTCGACCGGTGACCAGCATGTAACTGCCCCCCTTACCTTCGGCCATTGTCTCAGTAACGTTCACACTAAATGACGCTCGAAAATCAGCTAGGCGAGGGTAAATGACGTTGACCTGTAGCAAGCCAGAGTTGTGATCAAGCACTACGAGACCGTCAGCCTGCTCGCTTACGGGAGCCGTCGCCATGGAGAATTTTTCACCTGACACAGCGGTCTGGGCGTGAGCGATAGGCAGTTCGTATCCCGCGACGATGCTCGTTGGCTGCGACGACTTTTCTGCCCAAGTCAAACCCAGAGCAAAGGCCGTTAAGGCCAGAACGCCACCGCCCAACAAAAGGCTTATCCCGGCGAATAGACCACGTGACGTGAAAAGATCACGTGTGATTGAACAGCAAGTTTTCATGGCAAAGTACGTCGATAGAGAGATGTGACCAGAGGAGCCTTTGATCCGGAATCGATCGCGGTCCATCATTTACAGCCTATGCCGATTGTAGAGCGTCGCCAGCGACTTTACGATTGCGGCTTGGGAAGTTTTCCCGCCCATTCGCCACTTTTAATCCCGGACCCTCGAAACGCTGTTATGGCCCTCAACGAACCTCTCAATCGAAAACTTCGCATGGCCCTCGTCGGTGGTGGTGCAGGATCGTTCATCGGTCGAGTTCACTCCATCGCCTCCTGTTTGGACAACCGGGCCGAACTCGTTGCAGGAGCCCTCTCCAGCAATCCCGAACGTGCCAAAGCCTCCGCGCCCGACTACGGCATTGCAGAATCCCGTGCCTACACGAGCTATTCGGAGATGATTGAAAGCGAGTTGGCGTTGCCCGAATCGGAAAGAATCGATTTTGTCTCGGTGGCCACGCCGAACCACACCCACTACGAGGTTGCCGCGGCAGCCGTCAAAGCCGGCATCAACGTGATTTGCGATAAGCCGATGACGTTTGACTTGGACCAGGCGATTAAGTTGCAAGCCGCGGTCGAAGCAAGCGATGTGGTTTTTGCAGTTTCCCATAACTACACCGGCTACCCGCTCGTTCGCCAGGCACGCGAGATGATCCTTGCCGGAGAGCTTGGCGAGATTAATGCGATCCGCAGTCAGTACATCCAAGGCTGGCTTCGTACGCCACTTGAAGAAGAAGAACAGAAACAGGCTTCTTGGCGAACCGATCCTTCTAAGAGCGGTGTCGCAGGCGCCTTTGGAGACATCGCCACACATGCCTATAACCTTGGTCGCTACATGACCGGAGTCTTACCGGATCAGGTCAGCTGCCATTTGAAGACTTTCGTTGAAGGTCGTCGCCTTGATGACTACGGCACGGCGGTGATTCGGTACGAAAACGGTGCGTTAGGTACTGTGACTGCATCTCAGATCAGCCACGGCCGAGAGAATGATCTTGAGATCGAGATTGATGGCACCAAAGGCTCAATTCGTTGGCGTCAAGAGAACCCCAACGAGATGATCTATCGTCAAAACGGCAAAGCCCATCAAATCTACACCCGTGATCCAAATGCCGAATTCATGAACGGTTCGGGTGCTTCAGCATGTCGATTGCCATCGGGACACCCCGAAGCATTCTTCGAGGCTTTCGCTAATGTTTACGTGGCAGCCTTCGATGCGATTGCTAGCCGAGCGGCCGGTGAAAGCCTAGATCGTCGTGATACGGTTTATCCGAACGTCTATGACGGCGTTGAAGGCATGTATTTCATCGAGCAATGCGTCTCCAGTAGCAGCGAGAACGCAGCCTGGCTCCCACTAAAGCACGATTCAGCACGACGCTAAATGCCGGCTAGTTCATTCGCCCGCGGTGCTTGCAAGCAACCAAGCCGAAACTCGTTTTCGTAGCACACCCTGCGGGTTGTGATGGAATGCGATACTAGATGCCCTTCGTATACCTTTGGATTGGCGGCGAGTCCGGGCATTCGAGTTGTGGTCGCGAGCGATTAGACTGCATTTCAATCCACTCGCTCATGTCAGTTCTTTTGCAAATTGCCGAGTCTGTCTTCGTCGTAACCCAACCATAAATCGGTGATTCCCGGTGGGCTGGCTTTGCGTGGCCAAAGGCCCATTGAATGCCACCGTAGGTCGAAGCATCTCGGCCATCAAGGCTCAGCCGATCGTTGAGATAACATGCGGTTGCCCATGCATCTTCCGGTGAAGGACGGAATTTGATGATTTGCTTTGCCCAATACATTCGTAAGTTGTTGTGCATCCATCCATCGCAAAGAAACTGCAATTGTGCCGCGTTCCAAGTCGCATCGCTTGTTCTTGCGTGCATCAGCTCGCTGAGGCTATAGGGCTGGCTTCTTTCGTCGTTGCGGTGAGCGTCAAGCGTCGCTCGAGCCCAGCGCGGCACGTTGAGGTAGCTGGCAAAGCTATCACTATGATCAGCGAGGTGATGGTAGTGCTCTCGCCAGGTGAGAAGTTCATCTAGGAACTTCCATTTTGCGGCCGAATGTAAATCAGCATCTTCAATAGCACGCGCGACTTCGACCGGTGATAGGACGCCAAAGTGTAAATAGGGCGAAAGACGAGTGGTCGACTTTGGTAGCGATGCGTTATTGCGTGTCCACTTGTACCTCGCAACGATATTCACCGTCGCATCTTTGAGCCTCTTGAGCGCACTCCCACGATCACCCGGGAATTGCCCGCTGGATGGAAGGGCTTGGTCGATATCGCATTGAGCTATGCAATCCACGATGATCTGTGAGGTCTCGCTGGTCTGTTGTTCGGTGAGGGAGTCGCCCTCAATCGGCAGAGGGCCCGAAAATTTATCGACGCTTGGTGAAGTGTCCTCCTCGGTACAAACTTGAAATATCTCACGAAGACTGGTGTGCTTAGATCGAAATGCTTTTGTCGTCGCTACCTTCTTTTCAAACATCGAGCCAGGGACCAAACGAGTTGTGTCGACCGACCAACAAGGTACATCTACGGTCTCGATGACAGATTGGCATATCTGAGCAAGCCAGTCATTGTTGCAGTAGTCGACGAATAGCGCCGCTGAGCGATTAGTTAACTTCAGCACAAGATTGGATGACGGTTTCCCTGGTCTGCGAATGTGTCGACAGAAGCGAATTTGCCGTTGTGAAAGCCTCGATTCCATCGAAGCCGAAGCTTGCAATACGAATGTGTGCAACCTCGCTGAGGCGTAGGGGTATCGGTTGTCGATACCGTGGTAGACCACAACCGGTAGCCCGTGCCGGTTGCCATAAAGGACGGCAGCATCAATCGCCGGGTTGAATTCTCCACGCAGTGTTTGACGAATCCAGACAAGCACGTAGTCGCGATTCAAGACATGCTCATGCTGCTTGAGCTTTTTCAGTCGTGGTTGGATGGTTGACGGCCAATGCATGCAACATCTTTAGTGTGAATCAAGCCTAGACAAGAGGGGAGCTTGTCCTGGATGGCCTCATGCAGCGTTGTTGCACCGGAAAGACCGGTTGCTCTTCCTTTTTGCCCCATGGCCGAGTTCCCTACACCATCGACAGTAGATTGATCGATACAAGCAAAGTCCGCCAAGGAACGCAGAGGCAAAACCTAATTCAGGCCAAGCGTAGCCGGCAGCCCAAACATGACATTGAGGTTCTGGACAGCCGCACTGCTGGCACCTTTTGCCAAATTGTCGATCGCGCACACGGCCACTAATCGGTTTCCTGAGGAACGAAGGCTGATTTGCACGTGATGAGTTCCCCGAACGTGTCCGGTCGCCGGAAGATGTTCAACCACTGAGATAAATGGCTGATTCTGATAAGCCTTGGTGAGCGTTGCCATACTTTCGCCAACTGCATCCTTAAGATCAACAATGCTTGGCTTGAGATAGATCGTTGATAAGATCCCCCGGTTCATGGGTGTCAGGTGTGGCGTAAAGATGCTTTGGATTGAATCCCCCGTGATCCGCTCCACCAGTTCATTGATTTCGGGGCCATGGCGATGCACGCCGATGCCATAGGCTGCCGTGGATTCATTCACCTCGCAGAAAAGCATTCCCACTTTGGCTGATCGACCAGCTCCGCTTACGCCCGTTTTCGAATCGATGATAATGTCTTCGGTCTTGACGATGCTCGCTTCGACCAGCGGTGCGATCGGCAGGATGGCCGACGTTGGATAGCAGCCCGGATTGGCGACAAGCTTGGCTTCCGTGATTTCCGATTCAAAGAACTCTGGCATTCCATAGGGGACTTTTCCAAGCATCTCTGGCCAGGGATGCTTCACGCCGTACCAATTCTCGTACGTTTCCAGATCCGCAAGGCGGAAATCGGCGCTGAAGTCGATCACACGAGTTCCCGCTTCAACCAGCTCGCGTACCGTTGCGGCAGAAGCTCCATGTGGCAAACAACTCAAAACGACATCGCAACGCCCTGCCATCGATGTAGCATCAAACTTCTCCACCGCGAGCTCGGTCTTTCCAGCAAGCGAAGGATGAATCGAGGATATTGGTTGCCCGCTGTCACCACGTGATGTGATTGCAACCACGTCAACTTGAGGATGTGGGATCAACCACCGAAGAGCCTCAAGTGCCGTGTAACCCGTTGCGCCAACGATGCCAACTGTTAATGAACTCATTCTCATTCAATCTATAGTAAATCGGGATCAGCTTGCCTCTCGGTTTGGCTCAGCGTGTACATGTCGTGAATGAGCTGCCGATCACAGGCTCTTTGCTCCACTTTTCGCCGGTCAAACATCCGTTTTTGGGTGTTCACCATCACATCAGCAGGTAGAAGCGATGTCTGACCAAAGGTTCGCGCGTAATTGACGTAGCTTGCGACGTTCGATGTCACGAAGCCATACATCATGCTGCAGACGCCAATGACCTTCCCGGTAAAAATAGAGGTGTTAATTGCCGTTTTTGAATAGTCGCCCATGATGCACCCGAGAAACTGCATGCCGGTAGCAACCTTCTGGTCACCGTATTGAATATTGATCTTTCCGTAGGTGTTCTTGAGATCACTGTTGCAAGTTCCAGCACCAAGATTGATCCAGCTCCCAAGATAGCTATGTCCCAAGAAGCCGTGGTGCTGTTTGTTCGTGTAGGGCTCAATCACCGAGGCCTCTACTTCGCCACCAATTTTGACGGTGTGGCCTAGCGAAACCGCATCCTTCAGTGCAGCGTGCTCGATCACTCTTGTGCCCGCGCCGGCATACACCGGACCCGCGAGAAAACAAAAAGGCCCCACGCTGACGTTGTCTTCCAAGATGATCGGCCCATCGGATGTGTCAATGACGGGATACTCGCCAACCGAAACTCCATCGCCAACAAAGACACCATCTTCCCTCTGCTGGTAATTGCCATGTTCGATACGGTGCTGAAGATTCTCCGCCATGTGCTCAATGTGCATTGAGACGATGTCATGCGGCCAACTGAAACTTTCGAGTACCTGCCCATCAAATTTCGTCTCTGATGTCACCTCGGCCGTCTTTCGCAACCACTCATCAATTGATGCAGGAGGCGAAGACTTTACGGATTCCACCGTTTCCGATGTTATCCATGCAGCGGCGACATCGCCGTTTCCGTCCAAAACAATTTGATCCTGTCGCGCACCCTTGTGTAGCTCCTTCAACGTGCTCAGCGTCTGCAGGTTTGGAACCAGACGCGAGCAAATCATCATCACTGAATCGCCACGATCGATCTCGGATATATCAAAAGCGTCGAATCCTTGATCTAGCTTTTCGATGACTCGCAGATGAGGCCGCACATGGCTTTGGATTTGCCCCCCCAACATCCGGGCGAAGTCCACTAACCGATAGGACCCGCACTGGATCGTATGAGCAGACCTCGCCATCGTCGCAGGTGACAGCTGTGGCACGCGCGAGTCCTCAAACAGAATAATCGTGTCGGGCATGAAAACGAGATTGCATTTACAGGTTGAAAACGACCGCATCATTCGACGGCGGCAAATAAAATAACACTGAACGGGAAACGAATGAATTCCACGCCCCAGAGACACCTGGAATGCAACTCTTTCAGTTTGGAAAAGACCCGGAAAGTCGGTTTTCAAGCATTTCTCGTTTTCCCCTGCACATCGTCTTCGCGATTGTCATTCTTGGCAACATCCAGGCTGCGGATCCTCTGGACAAGCCAGACCTTCAGTCGATTGTGGAAAGATTGGGTAGCCGCGTCTATGCGGAACGCGACGCGGCGCGAGAATCCTTGCGTGAAGCTTTGCTTCTCTCTCAATGGAACACCACCGATACGATCTCCAAATTCGCGCAAACTAGCGACTTGGAGATCCGGATTGCAATTGAAGAAGTGGTCTCTGGCTTGGGACGGCTTCAAGATCCTTCGCGTCGACTCCCAGACGATGCCAGCGCGGGAACGAAGCCCTTCGAGTCACTCGTCGAAGTCGTCATTGGCGAGGGTTTAGCATCAAGAATGTGGCTCAAGAGGGC
>JBCCKZ010000215.1:0-8363 GCA_039027135.1 Planctomycetota bacterium | reverse complement strand
TGGGAAGGAAGAACCAGGCCATGAAGACGAGTGCTACCACGCAGACGACTTCCCAGACCATCACGCACAGTCCATCGGCGAAGGCGGCGCCATTGAGTCCCACCATCTGTTCAGTCGACAGGTTGGTCAGAAGCAGCGAACCGGCGATCAGTGGAAACGTCAGCGAGCGGCCGGCTAGGAAGTAGCCGCTGCTGGAGTCGTGGTCATCGTTCTTGGTCAGCCGCCAAGTCAGAAAAGCGACCAACCCAGTGAAGAACAAGAATGAAATGATGGTGATTGCAAGATCCATGCAAGCGATATCCCTCGGGAAGCAAACGAAGATCAGCCCCTTGAAACCGAACTTCAAGTTTCGGCCGAGATAACCTACCAGGAATGGTCACATTGGTGCGGCGTGACAATCAGGCCGTTGACCAAGCCTCGATCTTCCTAAACCAACCAGCCGGATCCTCACGCGAAGTCGCAAAGCCCAGGCTCTCTCTTCGCCTCTTGACGCCTTTGCATGGGGGGCATGCCATTACACAAGGACCATGTCAAAGGGGAGGCTTTAACTTGCCCTATGGCCAACGGACTTTCTTTCCGGGCTCGATTGCGTTGCTGCCAAGGATGCCTCCTTCGGCCACTGGATCACAGTTGGCTTCATCAAAGAGCCCTAGAGAAGATGACTGCAGACGATACTGGGCCAAAGCGGCCATGAACGCATCAAAGTGATCCTCAGACTTAACGCAGATCGAAAGATCGGGAAGTTCTACACAGGCACGGTGGAGCCAATCGAGCTGTCCCAGTCGCTCGACGGCCATTTCGCGAGCTTCGTATTTTGTCTTCGCCAGCAACCATTGCCGGCAAGGCAGTACTTCCGCGAGAACGGCGGCATAGCAAACTGCCGGATACGTTTCAGCCACGATGATGTTGGTTTCTTTAACTAATTCATCGATCGTGCCCTCGAAAGGCCAGATCCGGAAACTGCGTTCTCGGGCAAGCTTCGGTGCAAGCTCCCGCCAGAAACTTCGCGTACCCGATCCAACCGTTCCGGGAATGCCGCTGACGATGAATGGGGACTTCGCACCGAAGTTTCGATCGATCTCACGACGTAGGTCGTGACCGGCAGCCGTTTTGAAAGCGGTCAGGCTACCCTTGCCTTTCGGAATGGCAATGAATGGCCTGGACTTTGACCAATCTTCATGTCGATCCGTCTCGGCCCAAAAACTATCGACGGCGTGATGCGAAGACAGCCATTCAAGAAATCCTTGTGATTTCGTATCTTTGGCAGAGTTACATAACTCCAGAAACGCTTTGGGCACTCCAATCGCTAGATCAAGTGAAAGGCAAACTGGCGTACTTGAAGCGTTGAGTGAAGCGTGATGCAGTAGCGTCTCAAAAGTTAAGTTGCTCTCATTCAAGAAGCTCACTCGACGACTAGATACCTCTACTCGGCAACAGACTCGCTTCTTGGCATCTTTGCTCCAATCGGCACACAACAATTCAGCGATAGTCATCGATTGGCGATCAACATCTCTAAAAAGAAAATCAGGCGTCGTGTCTTTTAGACTCTAGATTCTCGCAAACCACCCAAATCGAAACAGATGCCGGCAGTGCGAAGATATTGGCTCAGCGGCCTGGAAACTCAGCAGCCTAGAGAATCAGCGGCCTAGAAAATCCAACGACGCGGAAGCAGCCTCGCGTCAGCCCCATACCGATTCTGTGGGATACGAAAGTACGCATATCAGCAATCCACATGAGGAAACGCTTTTCATCACGGAGGCCGATGACCGGCTATCATGAGGTTGAAGTTCCCCAACCCAAATACTTTGCGAGCTAAACATGGCAATCCGGATTCGGACGATCCTCGTCCTGCTTTCTCTTTGTGTTCTGCCAATGGTTGTGATTGGCCAGGAGACCAAGAAGACTCAGTCGAAGAAGCAGAAGTCGTTGGTGGTCGATGGGGGCAAGCGTTTCATCTACAAAACCGTCGGCGATGCCAAGTTGCCGCTATATGTCTTTGGAAACGCAGCAAAGACACAGAAACCAGCCGTCGTCTTCTTCTTTGGTGGCGGATGGCAAAACGGATCACCCTCGCAGTTCAAATCTCAGTGCGAGCATCTTGCCAAACGTGGCATGGTCGGCATAACAGTCGAGTATCGCGTTGGATCTCGCTATCCCATTAAGGTGGAGGACTGTGTTGAGGATGCCAAGTCAGCGATGCGGTGGGTCAGGGCGAATGCAGAAAAACTTGGCATTGATCCAAATAGAATCGCAGCCGGCGGAGGCTCTGCCGGTGGACATCTAGCCGCATGCACGGCTCTGGTTGAAGACTTCAATGCGTCAACCGATGACCTTAGCGTGTCGGCAAAGCCTAACGCGATGATTTTATTCAACCCAGCGTTAGTCGTTGCCGCCGATCAACGGATGACCAATTCGGAAAAAAGTAGAGCAAGTAAGGTTGAGAGCCGAGCACGAACATCGATGAAAAACATCTCACCTCTGGCATTCGCGTCGAACAAACAACCGCCCATGATCATGTTTTTCGGCACGGACGACCTGTTGCTACGAGGAGCCGAGTGGTTCAAGAAGGACTCTGAAGCGATCGGGAACGCTTGCGAGCTGATTACCTACGAAGGCGTAGGGCATGGGTTCTTTAATCGCGACAAGTACAAGAAACTCACAATAAAAGAAATGGATCGATTCCTCGTCAAACTTGGCTGGCTCGCAGCGAAGAGCTAAAGATGCAATTCCGGATACTAGCCGGCGTCGGCCTCATTCAATGGACGCTTGTCTGCCTAGCAGTCACCATTATCGCGAAACCTCCAAACATAGTTGTGATCCTTGCAGATGATCAAGGATGGGGCGATCTGTCGATCTCTGGTAACACCAACCTTTCGACTCCGAACATTGACTCTCTTGCGACAGACGGTGCCTCGCTCGAGAACTACTACGTTTGCCAGCTCTGCGCGCCAACTCGGGCCGAGTTCCTCACCGGTCGCTACCACCCACGTTCAGGAGTGAGAGGGGTTTCTCGCGGCGAAGAGAGGATGGAATCATCGGAACTAACTATCGCGGAACTTCTTCGCGATACAGGCTACACGACGGGCATATTCGGCAAATGGCACAACGGAACGCAGTCGCCCTACCATCCCCTCGACCAAGGCTTCGAAGAGTTTTATGGATTCACATCAGGGCACTGGGGACATTATTTCTCCCCGCCGATAGAAAGCGGGTTCGAACTCAAACGCGGCAATGGCTACCTACCCAATGACTTGACCAGCCGCGCCATCGACTTCATCGAAAGAAGCCATCACAAAGCTTTTTTCTGCTACTTGCCTCTCAATACTCCCCACTCTCCGATGATGGTTCCCGACCGATGGTTCGAACGTTTCGTGAACGAAGATCCCAGGAAGCGTCATCGTGAACCGGAACGCGAGGACCTGGACATGACCAAGGCGGCCTTGGCCATGTGTGAGAACATTGACTGGAATGTCGGTCGAGTGCTCACTTGCTTGGACGACCTGCAACTTAGCGACAACACCATCGTTGTCTTCTTTTCGGATAATGGCCCGAACTCCTATCGTTTCAATGGAGGAATGAAGGGCAAGAAGGGGAGCATTGACGAAGGTGGCTTGAGATCACCGTGCTTCGTTAGATGGCCTAACCAGGTCAAGGGCGGCTCCAAGATCGAAAGCAACACATCAGCTATGGACTGGCTGCCCACGCTATGTGAGCTAGCTGGTATCGAAGATCCAGAAGCCTTCAATCGCGACGGAGTGAGCCTTGCAC
Source organism: Planctomycetota bacterium (assembly GCA_039027135.1). Lineage (GTDB taxonomy): Bacteria > Planctomycetota > Planctomycetia > Pirellulales > Pirellulaceae > Rubripirellula. The sequence goes on along the minus strand of JBCCKZ010000215.1, from coordinate 4,595 downwards.
AGACTCTCATTGGCGAAAGCGGCATCCTTCGTGACCGCAAACTTTTTGCCATCTCGAAAAAGGGTGTCAGCGTTCGTTGGGATTCTTACCGGCTGGACCCAGATGGCAGATTGTTCAATATCAAATCAGATCGCGGCCAATATCACGATATCGCCGATTCAAATCCCAAGATCACAAAGGAGCTAAACGAGTCGGCCGAGGTTTTTCGCACTCAAATGGAATCCGCTTGGCGTCGATTCGAGAACCGCCCCTTCACCGTCGGGGATAGAGAATTAACCCGACTTCCCGCTCGAGATGGCATTCCCCATGGAACGATTCAACGGAGTTCAAAGGCCCCCAACAATTCATTTTTTACAAACTGGACTCGAGGGACCGACTCAATCTCTTGGGATGTGAGAGTTCTAGAAAGTGCGCTATATGAGGTCATGATTCGGTACACCTGCAGAAAGGAAGATGCGGGTGTGGTCATTCGCTTCGAAGATGAGCGAGGGGCGTCAACGCAACGTGAGGTAACGGAGGCTTTCGACCCGCCGCTGTATGAGAAGCCCAAAGAGCGAGTGACCAAGTCGCACTACTTTGTGAAGGACTTCAAAGCACTCTCACTCGGTAATGTCACGTTGGAATCCGGTAAAACGGCGTTTCGGCTTACGGCGAAGGACTTCAGGGGTAGTCGTGCCATCGACGTTCATTCCATAGAGATGAAACGCAAATAGCCCTGAGTGCTTGACCCTTTTCGATCAGCATCTCTCGCAGATACTTCTCCAGCAAGCCCGGGAAGTTCAAACGCTCTTATCTATGCCGAAGCTGCAAAAATCATCCACTAGGAGAGGAAGTGGATGATAACTTCAACTACGAGACACACCGCTCGTGTTAGGCATTAACCTGGTGATGAAAGATGCAAGGTTTGCAAGAAGTCGCTCCATTTTGATAGGCCCCCTGTGTGATCCACTCACTTTTTGATTCGCTACTGTGCAGGTGGATACCGTGCGGGCCGATATCATGCCGGCTTATACAGCCAGCCCTAAGCAAGTTGCGATGTCGGCTCGAGGCACAATATGAGTGACGACGAACCAATCACTCAGTGGATCACGAGTCTTCAGTCGGGGGATGAGGCAGCAGCAGAGGGACTCTGGAGTGTTTTCTATGAAAGACTGCGGCGCTATGCACAAAAGAAACTCGGTGAAATCCCAAAACGAGTTTCAGACGAAGAAGATGTAGCCCTGAGTGCTTTTCATGCTGTCGTCGAAGGAGTTAAGCAAGACTCCTTCGCAAAAATGAGCTCGAGGGATGATTTTTGGCAACTTCTGGTCGTCATCACGGCACGCAAAGCAGCGAATCTACACCGTAAGCATCGCCAAAGACGCGAAGCCGGTGAATCGGTGTTAAAGGGACTAGACGATTCACGCGTGTCATCAGGGCATCGGTCCAATGATGACGCCCCGCCTCAGCAGGACCTCGCCTTGTACTTTCACTGCACGGAAGTGCTTGAGCAGCTACCCGGCAATTTGCGACAAGTAGTGTTGATGCGTGTTGCAGGGTATCGAAATCAAGAGATCGCTAAGCGACTCGGCCGAAGCGAAAAGACAATCGAGCATTACTTCCGCCAAGTGCGGGCGATGTGGGTCGAGCTAGACCCCCCGGACGGGCAGTAGGTCGGTGACGATTAGCTCGGGAGGAAACTTCGCTACAGATCTCCAGCACAAAGGAGGAATCTTCAGCGAGTGCAATTTTCCATTAGGGGCAAAAGGCTGCTCGAGTGAGGTGTAAGTGCTGAATGTATTTGAACCAGATGAGTTAAGCATCTTTCGATATCACTTCTATGAGGAATGACTCCTATGGATGCGGGTGTATTACAACTGCATGTTTTTGCCGACGATCCCAGCTACGAACCGATGCGTGTTCTGGAAGGCGAAACGATCTCACCTTCACTACTTCCGGATTCAGAGGTCTCCGCAAGTGCAGACGTTAGCCTGATCGTCCCGACTTGCTACTCTCGACAACAAAAATCGGATGCACTTCGCCGGCAACTGGACGGCGTGACGAAATGCAACTGCATTCGTGAGATCGTCTTAGTGGCAGCGGACGGAAACGTCGACGCACTCGAGCCTTACCGAGATTTAGTCTCCCCCATTCCCGTCAAGATCATTGTGGCTCCTCCCGAGCAACGCGCCGAATCGAGGAATATTGGTGCTGAATCAGCTTCCTCGCCTTACCTGTTGTATCTAGATGACGACATGCTTCCCCAGGATTGGAGGAGCATCGATGTCATTCTGTCTTCCATGCTTGAGCAAGACCGCGATTGCGCCCTTTTTCCTCGCAGGCACTACGCCAAGTTCCCCCTGCTCTATGACGAAGCGAAACTCGATCAAACCATCGAGCGATGGCGTGAGAATGATCCCGAACTATCTGAGGATCTGATCTTGGACCCCATTCGAGACGGCGGATCTTGGAAAACGATGACGTTTTGCTTTCCGGGTTGTTTCATGTTGATCAGCGCCGAAGCTTTTAAACGGATTGGCGGTTTCCCAAGCGGATTCGTCGGATGGGGCTTTGAAGACTCCGACTTTGCAATCCGAGCGGTGTGCGGCTTACGAGTCTTGAATCTCTTTCGGACGGCAACACCCCTACTGCATATCGACCATCCTGTTTCTCCCTACAAGACCGAGGAATATCGAAGAAACCTTCAACACTTCAACCAGGCCTTCACCACGGCGGACATGGACTGGCTATGCCAAAACGTATTCGCCGGCGAGGACTTTGATGGAAATCTCCCACTGACGTCACAGGACGAACTGATGCGTCCCATTCAGGAGGCGATGGAGGATCACCCTGTCGATGTGAGTCCTTGGGAATGGATGCGTTGCTACGAGCACGCTGTTGAGAACCGTGTTCAGCGTGGCCTTGATGCAACACCGGAGTACGTGCTCCTTCACGGCAGTCGTGGCGTTGGAACACATTCCGCAAAAAGTGATCACGACGTACTCGTATTGTTCCGAGGTGGAGGCTTCGCCGAACATTACGTGTGTGGAGACGACAACTATAGCGTTGAAAGTGTGCTTTACGATGAAGCGCCATCAACACAAGATCGCTCGCGATTGATGGAAATGGAATTTGCAGGTGTTTCGAAGTACCAGCATCACGCCGCTGCACCGGTTGCCTACACAGCTCGTTCGCCCTTGGAAATCGCAAAGATCGCGGAAGCTCGTGTTCTTTGGGGAGACCAAGAATCGTTTGAAATATGGCAAGAGGAGGTGGTCGGTATTGCGGTACAAGTCGGTCTTCCTGTTTGGCTCCTTTATGTTGTTGGCTCAAAAGCCATTCATGGGTCAGACACACCTCTGCAGCGCTACATGGATTCGATTTGCAAAATTATGGGCACCAAGAACGCCGAATGTGCAGAACAGCTGGTCCGTGAAAGGGCTCAGATGAGAGAGACAGAACCAATCGAGAACGACCCGATCTCGGCTTCAAGCGTTGATCATGAGAAAGCGGCAACGGGTATGCCTTTGCAAATCGGCGCTACAACGTCGAATGAAGCGACCTCGGTCCTAGTCGAAAATCCAACGTCAGCCGACCCATATTCTTGGGATGAATCACTCTTTGAGCCTGAGAATTTTCTTGATCTGGTGCGATTTACACGCATGAGAATGGACCGAGACCTCCCGGGCTGGAGGACCGACATGGCCGACAACAAACGTGTCTTCGCAACCCAAATTCCAGAGCTCTGGCACGCTTTACGACTCTTATTGGCCAATGAGCGAAATGGGTCCAAAACACCATCTCGTTAGTGTCATTGAGCCATCTGCTGAAAACCTAGTAGGAGCTTGGATGCAGTGGAATTCACTCAAGGACGACGCTTCGGTCAGCGGACAGACACTGGGAGTGGTCGCTAGAAACTCCCAAGAAACAGCTGACATTCTGGCATTTTCGAGTCAGCTACAAATGCGAGCGATGAGCTGCATTCCCCATCTTTCAAACCCATTTATGAATCGTTGGAGCATCTTTGATGCGGATCCTGAATTGCTCGATAGACCATCACTACTACTAGCCGACTGGGATGTTATTCGAACGGCTTCCGACGGGAATCAGGAACCATGGCCGGTAGTCGCCGAAGACCGTCTTGGGGCAAGAAAAAATCCGACTTTTCTCTATCAATCTTTGGCAAGCACGATTCGAGATTATCACCTGGATGCACCAGTCGATTTGCACGGCAATCTGGCAGAAAGCATCAATGGTGGTGTCATGCTAGCTAGCGGAGAAACCACGACGCGTGTAAGAGAAAAACATCGGCTTTGGTTTTCACGCGTATCGGCAATCACTTCGCCTCAGGCATGGCAACTTGAGCAATGCACTTTATCGATGGCAGCCGCCGAGGTTGGAGTCCACCCACTACCGAATCAATGGAATTCGACCGCTGCCTCGAACGAGAAAGATGCGAGAATTCAGTTGTTTCACTACAACGACGGCGATGAAAGAACCCGGAGATTAAAACGAGGCTTGCTACGGTCCGGTTATGTCACATCCATACTTGACGACTTGGCTGTTCAATTCCCAAAGACAGTCGATGAATTTCGCAGGATCTATGAAAAAGTGAG
>JBCCKZ010000214.1:0-8365 GCA_039027135.1 Planctomycetota bacterium | reverse complement strand
TCGATGATGAGAAGCGCGGGGAGTTGTTAGAAGGAATCGGCCACCTGCGGCAGCTTGCCGTAACTCACTCAGACAATCCTCCCACGATTCTGCGGATCGCCCAAACCATCGGGCGGATCGGCTTTGTTCTGGAATCCAGTGGATACTCGCACGACGCTGAAGAACTGTACAAGGAAGCGGATGGTCTACTAGTTGGACTCGGAAATATCGGACCCAACGCAGCCATAGAACGTTGCTGGATTGCTTACCATCGGGCGAATTGGCAGCATCGGCGGTTTGGATATGGTCACGCGGAGAGCGCTTATGAGCGAGTCCTTCAGCTGGCTGGTCCTTACCTGCTCAGCGATGACATGGACGAAGAAACAGCTGCGCGTTTACATGAAATCGTCGGTATTACGCTGCTTGCGCAAGAAAATTTTAAGGATGCGGTTGATCACTTAGAGATCGCGGCGTCCGGAGATACGGCTAGAAACTCGACACTGCTCGCGTTGGCGACCGCTTACCGGATGATGGGTCGGTATCGAGAAGCGTTGCCCATCGCTGCCACCTGTGCGGTCGAAAATCCGGAAAGCGCTTATTGCCTTCGAAATCTCGCCGCGATTCAAATGCATTTGGACGAGATCGACGAAGCGGCAAAGAATTACGAGCGTTGTCTTCAGATTGACCCCAATCATGTGCTCGCATTGCAGGGCTTGGCCTGGGCACGACATCGACAAGGCAGAACGGAAGATGCCCTCGAGCATGTAAACAAAGCTGTTGAGATTTCACCTGCCGATGAAGTCATCCTGACCACAAGAGGTGTTTTGTCCGCGGACCTGTTCCACTTCGAGGATGCTGTTGACGATTTAAAGAAAGCGTATGAGTTTCGGCCTGGCAGCGGATACGTTGCCAGCAAGCTGTTCCCGGCGCTTTTGTTCTTTCCGGATCCGGATGTGGAGCTAGCGAGCAAATTGTTGACACGCGATCAACGAAAGCTCCCACCAGCGGTGTATCAATTTGCCGAAGCTCTCGTTGATTACTCGAAGGGTCGTTATCGCCAGGCGGCCGCTGCTTTCGAAATGCTGCCGAATGGATTTGATGGAAGACCACCGGATCAGCGAGGCGTCACGTTTGCATGGCTATGCAAGATTCGAAGCACATCATCCACCGCGGATGAGCGTAATGAAGCGGTAGCTGAATTACAGATTCAACAAGAGAATCGCTGGCCTCATTTCGGTGTCTCGCCATTCGATGAGGCAATGATCCGACACATCGATGCATTCTTAATCGATTACCTGAACAACTGAGCCTTTTGCTGCGTTTATCGCAAGCGACTCTTACTTGCGGCTCTACCTTGCATCTGTTGAATCAGATCGTTCACGATGGCGTGGATCGGGAAAGCCACGATCAACACAGCCGCAATTGCCTCTGGAAGGGAGAACAGCAGTCGCAATCCGGCGAACGTGAAGGTTAGAAGCGTCACCATTCCCCAAAATTCGGCCATGGAAAATTTCATGGTGTGACGACTCAGCTAGGGATATCTGCTCGAGATCATGGAACGGTTGCTAAGACTTAGATTTGTTCGCTGTCACTGAACAAGCGTCGAACCCAACGACATCCGGGCCGCAGCAACCGGACTCTTCATACAACGCGTCCTTTGCGTCTGCCTGTAGGACGACAAAGACTTCCCAGCGGTGACCATCTGGATCGATCACCCACACTTTGTCCTGTACAGCGTAGCAGCAAGTGGTCGCTTCTTCCGTGATCGTTTCGATACCAGCTTCCGTGAATCGTTCAATCGCTCGATGAACTTCAGCAACTGATTTCACTTGCACGCCAAAGTGAGAGGAGCCTCCTTCGACCGAAAATGACTCTTCCACTTCATTCAACGTCAGATTGACCGACGGATCAGTGGGTTCAAATTTCGCGTAACGAGGCCTTTCCTTACTGGGCGCGACACCGAACAACAACTCATAGAATCGCTTGGATGTTTCTAGGTTGGAGACATTCAATGCAACGTGAAGTCTATATTGGCCGGGAAAATCAACGGCAGATTGATCAGTCATGGTCATGCGTTTGCGAGAGAGACGTGCCTTGCTTCAGCTACTAGGGTGCCCCAATTTTGTCGAAGTGACAAGTGGAATCCCCAACTCTGACCACGCTATCCCGCAGATCCACACCCAATTTTAACTCCCAGATCATGAGATAACTGACAATGAGATAACTGATCACGAGATACGCCGCGTGCAGACGCCGTTTTAATCAAGGCTTGCAAACGCGGGCATCGTTTCACGAAGGATCGTCGCGATATTTTTCCGATCGGAGGCGGAAAGATGATTGAATTGGTCCGTGTCGTCCTCTCCGTGCAAGATGTCGTGCAAGCGAGCGAGAATGGGTGCACGCACTTCGTCGGGCAGACCAGCGAATGCAGGAGAGTGAATCAGAAAACTGCAGGGGTATTTAAATAGACGCTTCTGTAAATCGAATTCACGTAGCGATCGGCCGCGTGAATCAGCCAAACCACGTGCGGTGAATTCGCGAGCAAAATCTGAGGAACCGGAAACGCGATCGGTCAAGTTAAATTCTTCGCACATCAACAGATATTTCAGAACACGATCGACCGAAGACGTAATGCGGCGTTTTGCGCTGTCAGACAGATGATCAGCAGGGCGTTCGAGCAGCTTGTTCATTTCCCGACACTGGTGCAATGCCATCCTCGTTTCGTAATTGGCCGCAGCAATCGCATTGTGCATTTGTGTCTGATGTTCCAGAACCATCAGCGCCACAATATCGCTATGGGGCGTTAGATAGTCTTCGGTCATGAAATAATCTGTCAGTTGATCTTGGTTTGCCCCCGGATCTCGATCGAACGTCGTTTCATCACCGCGACAAATGGTGTTGCCCATGTGCCGCATATCACCATGTTGCCCCGTCACATACCAACCTCCCCATCGGTCACGAAAATCGCTCGTGTGGTCGGTTAGGAACGTTCCGCTACCAAACTTTGGACGACCCGAAGCGTCCGCAAACACACTTCTCGCGAGGTAACCTGGCACTCCTTGGGTCCGACTCGATGCGTGGCAGGCAAGGCAGACTCCGCGATCACGAATGAACTCCGGTTTCGCGTTTTCTTTTTGATCCAGCGTGTAGAAGATCGCGCCTTGCTTCGCATCGGTTACGGCGATTTCAATGACGTCTCCCTGCTGACAGAAACCGACGTACGCATCGTCCGAAAAGTAGATGGCTCTTGGCCGACGCGGTGAGATTCGTTGCAACTGAAGGCTGGTTTTAGAAAAGACCAGCGTCTGCGAATTGACAGGAATGTCTAACTTTTCGAGTAACGAACCGAGGTAACCTGTATCCGGTTCAAACTGCAAAGAGACATCGCCCGACTGAATCTTCTCGGATAATTCCGCCACCGCATCACTTACATCGGCGTTGCTGTAATTGATGGGCGATTGCTCATAGTCGAAATACTGTGCTTCGACTGATGTGCAGACGGCGCACAGTAAACAAGTGATGAATAACAAGCGATGAAACATCATGGCCGAGGCAAGGATCGGGAAGGCATGCAGGACGGGTGTTGGGATCAACCGGCAGGGAATAGTATACTTGAGGGTATAGATTTCTGACGGAGTGGTCAAGTTTGCGCGAAGCGATGGGAAGATCGCAGCGCGGCAAATCGCTCCGGATATCATCTGGCGATCTGATGCCATCTAGAGATCTACCGTGCAGTATTTATGATCACGAGGGGAGTGTTCGTGGCTGCCGGTTCTTTCGCAAAGACGCGTACGATCGTAGCCTAAGGTGATGGGCGCGAGTTTACCGATCGTGCTTTTCCGCTTTGTTTGCCAGGGGATAGAAACATGAAACGCCGAGATTTTGTTGCGGGTGCGGCTGCAGCGACGATCGCTAGCCAGTTAGTGGATTTGCGTGCCGAGGAACATCGCCATGATCACGAGGAATGTCATCCGACTTACGCCAGTATCAAAGACGCGATGGCTTCACCGCGTGAGCGATTTGCCTTTGTCCCGGCAATTTGCGTTGGCTCGAAAACGCCGCGACCGGACTACATGGCTACGGTAGATGTCGATCCGGCATCGCCGACTTTTAGTAAGGTCGTCGGACGCTTTTCGATGCCGCAGAAGGGTGACGAACTGCATCATTATGGTTGGAATGCGTGCAGCAGTTGTCACGGAGAAGGACATCGCAGGTACCTCATTGTTCCAGGACTGGTTTCCGGAAACATCTACATTGTGGATGCGGCTGATCCCGTCAATTTGAAGCTGTACAAAACAGTCCCGGCAGCCGACATCGCTGAAAAGACCGATCTTTCCACCCCTCACACGGTTCATTGCCGCGCTGATGGCGTCGTCATGATTTCGATGTTGGGTGATGCCAAGGGAGACGCGCCGGGCGGTTTTCTGGAGCTAGATTCTGATTTTCAAATCAAGGGTTGTTGGGAGAAGTCGTTAGATGGAATGAACTTCAACTATGACTTCTGGTACCAGCCGCGGCACAACGTGATGATCAGCAGCGAGTGGGCCGCACCCAATACGGTGCGCCGCGGCTTTCAGCTCGAAGATGTTGAGGCAGGCAAGTACGGGCATCACCTTCATTTTTGGGATTGGTCCGAACGAAAGATCGCTCAGTCGGTCGATTTGGGTAACGAAGGATTGATCCCTTTGGAAGTTCGATTCCATCACAATCCTGATAGCACCCACGGCTTTGTCGGCGCGGCACTCAGCAGTGCAATTTTCCACTGGCATCGTAAAGGTGGGCAATGGAGTGCGGAAAAAATCATCCAAGTCGAATCGGTAGAGACGGAGGGTTGGCCATTCCCTGTCCCTGGATTGATTACCGATATCGTCTTATCGCTTGATGATCGATTCTTGTACTTTTCGAATTGGCTACATGGAGATCTTCGTCAGTACGACATTTCTGATCCGAACAATCCGAAACTCACGGGACAGGTTTGGTTGGGAGGTGTGATAGGTCGTACCGCGTCATGGGGCGATCAAGATTTGACGGGCGGGCCGCAAATGCTGCAACTCAGTCTCGATGGCAAGCGTTTGTACGTGACGAGTTCTCTTTACAGTGTTTGGGATGATCAGTTTTATCCCGAGATGGCCAGTAAGGGGTCTTGGATGTTGCAGATTGACTGCGACACGGACAAAGGCGGCATGGAACTCAATCAGGACTTTTTGGTCGATTTCGGCAAAGAGCCGGGTGGACCCGCTCGCGCGCACGAGATTCGGTTTCCGGGAGGTGACAGCACCTCCGATATTTGGGTCTAGCGATGAAGCTCATGATGAAATTTGTGCGAGGCACCGTGGTCTCGCGGTGACGTTGGTTGAACGAGTCTGACGCGGTTTCATACGGAAAGCAGCAGGTCGATGATTTTGTGCTGCGCGCGGCCGAGTTGCTGCATTGCTACGGAACGCCATCTTTTCGCTTGGAAGGCGTGATGACCAAAGTCGCGACGACGTTGGGAATCAGCGGCGATTTTCTGTATACGCCAACCGCGTTGGTTATCGGACTGGATGATGGTAACGAGGAAAGAACTTATGTCCGTCGAGTTCATTCTGGTGACACCGATATCAGCAAGATACTGGCGCTTGATCAGGTGCTTGAGGAGTTAGAAGCAGGAAAGATCCTTTTGCCGGAAGCATCCGAGCGTTTGGAGCAAATCGCGTCAGCATCGCCCCCGTTCGGAATGCTCAGCACGTTGTCCGCTTCAGCGGTGGCTTGTGTTGGTGTCGCCATCATCTTTGGCGGTAACGGATTGGAAGCAGCTATCGCGGGACTGTTTGGTGTGGTGATTGCCTACGTGACAATGGCAACCGCCAGTTATGCGCAGCAAGGATTATTGGAACCACTGTTGGGATTCACCGTCGCGATTTTGACGGTGGCTCTGTCGCGTTGGCTGCCAATCAACGATCGACTAATCACGTTGGCCGCGCTGATTCTTCCAATCCCCGGTTTATCACTGACGATCGCCTTGACCGAATTGGCGTTGCGTCATTTGTCTTCGGGCGCTGCGCGTTTGGCGGGCGCAATGGTGAGTTTGTTTACGTTGGTCGTGGGAGTTGCTATCGCCTGGCGGTTGACCGAGCAGTGGGGCATCGCGAACCCCGTACGATTAGAGCCTCTTCCTGATTGGTGTCTCTGGGTTGCCGTTTCGGTAACGCCGCTTGCGTTTGGAGTCGTATTCAAAGCTCCCGTCTCGCAGTGGCCCGCAATCGTTGGGCTCGTGATCGGTGGATTTCTCGCAAGCCGTTACATGACCGACGCTGCTGGTCCCGAGTTAGGTGCTCTTGTTGGAGCGTTGGTCGTTGGTTGTGGAAGCAATATCTACGCGCGTCTATTCAACCGTCCCGCGATGATCTTGCAGACACCAGGGCTCCTCATTCTCGTCCCAGGATCGATTGGTTATTCTGCGCTCACTGCGATGATTGATCACGACACTATCCGAGGCATTGAGTTGGCTTTCTCGATGTCCATCCTTGGAGTCGCACTCGTCGGTGGTTTGCTACTAGCCAACCAACTCGTTTCACCCAAACGCATCTTGTGACGAACTCTCACTTGAAGAGTCGTTCGAGTCGGTTGATGCAGCATGCAATCAGCGAGAGGCTTTCAGATTCTTGATGGTCGATTGAAGATTTCGTTGTGCTGTCGGGTTTTCGGGAAGCGTGTCATCTTCGAACGCAGGCAGGAGGTGTTGCCAAACGAGATCCAACTGTTCTCCCAAGTTTCTCGATTTCGCGGTCATCACGACGACAGCGTTTTGATCTGGCATCACAATGCAAAACTGTCCATCTTTGCCGTCACCTCGGTAGGCGTTGTGGCGACAACGCCAGAATTGAAAACCGTATCCTTGCTCCCAATCGCTGTCGGGATCGCTGCCGTTGGACATGTGCTTACCGGTTGCCATGTCAATCCATTTTGACGGAACAAGTTGTTTTCCTTGCCACGTGCCCTTCTGTAAATAGAGCTGGCCAAATTTGGCGATATCCTCTGTGCGAAGATAGAGTCCATAGCCACCGACAGAGATGCCTTCGGGGCTTTCGTCCCAGCTGGGCGTTTCGATTCCGAGTGGCTGGAAGAGGCGTTCGTTCAAATAGTCACGTACGGTTTGACCGGTGACTCGCTGGACAATGGCCGATTGCATGAACGTGGCGGGAGTGTTGTATTGAAAATGGGTGCCTGGCCTATGTGGGACTTCATGAGCGAAGAAGGTTCCCAGCCAATCGTGTGCTTCCTTGAGATTGGGTTGTGTTTGATGCCCTGTCGACATCGTCAGCAAATCTCGAACACGCATTTTGGCTAGATTGCGAGACGGCTTTTCAGGGGCTTTCTCAGGAAAGAAGGACAGTACGAAGTCATCGATGGATAGCTTGCCATCTTCCACCGCCAACCCGACGGCCGTGGACGTGAAGCTCTTGCTCAATGACCAGAGGATGTGCGGTTTATCTGCAGATTCCGGTGACCACCAAGCTTCTGCAAGCACGTGCCCATCACGTAGCAGCATGAAGCTATGCATCGAATCAACCTGTTGGTCAGCGGCCGTTAAAAAACTCTGTACGGCAATGGTCGAAACTCCCTTCGATTCCGGCGTACATCTGGGGAGTGACTGCGCTGAGGAGAGAGAAGGGAAGAGAGCCAGGGATAGAATCGCGATCGAATAAACGTGGGTTGACTTCATGGGCTTTCCTACAGATTGGCTACCTAAATCTCGCGATGGCTTTCGCGTCACGCACACTTTCATTCACTGCACGCACTCGTTTGCGGCGCGCACTCGTTCGTGGCGCGCTTCGAGTCAAGGAGAGCTCTCGCGGGTCGATACGGGTTCCGGTTTGGAAAATGCGGGTGTTGTCCGCAGATGTTGCATGAATCGGGTGAGAAGTGTGTCGGTCGCTGGTGTCGGTCCGAGAGTTTCTTCAAAAGCATCAATCGTTTTTCCGCTGATCTCTTTCACGTACTTCGGATACGCGCGCAGGCGTTGCAGCAAGGAAGCGCGATCGAGTTCGGGATGAAATTGCGTGCAGTAGATGGGTTTCCCCTCAATGCAAAACGCTTGATTTTCAACCTTCTCTGACGACGCCAGAAGCACCGCCTTGGGGGGAAGTTTTGTGACGCAGTCTTGGTGTCCCATTGGCGCGAGAAAGCGATCATCCAAACCGCCAAAGATTGGATCCTCACGTCCAGCGTCTGTAAGTTGAATCTCGACTGCACCGAGTTCCGCTCGACTTCGATCTGTGATGACCTCACCTCCTAGAGCCTTGGCCATTGCTTGAAAACCCCAACAGGATGCGAACGTCGGTTTGTTTAAGTCATGCAGTTCACGCATGGCTTCGAGAGCAGCTGGCAACCAGGGACCTCCCTC
>JBCCKZ010000213.1:0-8414 GCA_039027135.1 Planctomycetota bacterium | reverse complement strand
GCGATTTCGCATACAGCAAGGCTTCTGGCGAATCGGCGTAGGCAGCGGTTGGTGGGCAAATACCTCTGTAGCGAACCTGAATGTTCGGCAGGCCAATATCAGCGGAAAGTCATGAAACTGATCCGGTGGTTGAGGTCTTCATTGGGTTGCCTCACGAGCCGATGACTGTGCCATGAGGCAGAATTGAAGTACGAATCAATTTCCGATCCAAGTCTTTGGGGATGGAGCGGTATCGAAACCCCCTAAGTGTGCTGTCTGCTTTTGCCCTAAATGTAGTGGTCATCGTGGTTTGAGCTCTCTAAGTCCGTAGTTACAGCTACGCAATTAAGCACCAAATGCAATTTCTTTAAGCGTAGCCTTGGTAATTTAGGATGGTTGAAACGTCTGCAATGAGAACGGTTCCAGCCTGAAAGTCTTCGGGCCGATACCCCGATAACACTGACACATTCATTCGAGGACACACCGGGTCAAGGATGGATTTTTGGCAGCTTGGTCGCTTGGATCATTCGGAAGAGCGGTTTCGAGCGACCGAAGCGGACGGGAGATTGGATTCTTTTCTGCCGTGCCTGATCACTAATTCGTAAATGTTTTCTCCATCACAATGGGGAAGGAGCCTCAACCCATGATCGCGAAGAAATTTCTTCGACGACGTGCCCTCGTCTGTACGCTAATCAGCGGACTTTTGGGCGCAAACGCCATGGCCGCCGACGGCCTGGTAGACGTCCAAGTTTCGGGCGTCGGCGAAGTTGCCCAAACGGCCAACTATGCCCCACTTCTTGACCACCACGGAGACCACGCTGTTGAAGCCGCCCCTGAGGGTGAATCGGTAGTGATGGAAGCACCGGTTGCCGAAGGCAGTGCGATGCCCGCACCTGTCGCAGCACCGGCCTACGAGCCTGTTCCGATGGCTGTTCCTTGCAACACCTGCACGACTTGCTGCACGGATGAGAAGAAGGAAAAAGCAACGGCTGCCATGAAGGGTGCCTACAAAGGCGTCTTCTACGCAAACGACTTCAGCTACTTGAACGATCCTTGCTACGACGGACCTAGCTTCCTCGGCGATGGCCTCAAGGGACTGATGGACGGACGCTTGGACATCGGCGGCGAAGCACGCGTTCGTTATCACAGCGAAAACAACCACCGCGCTCGTGTTCCTGGACTTCGTGGTGGCGGAGCATCGCCTTCGGGTCTTGGCTTGACCAACAATGATGACGAATTCTTTTTGACTCGTCTTCGTTTGTTCGCCAACTACCGAGTCAACGATTGGCTTCGTCTCTACGGTGAGTATCTCTACGCTGATTCGGGTGGTGAAACATTCTCCAACCGTCCTATCGAAGAGAACCGTGGTGAAATCCAGAACTTGTTCTTTGACGTTGCCCTTACCGACAGCTTGTCGGCTCGAGTTGGTCGTCAAGAGCTTCTTTTGGGTGCACAGCGTTTGGTATCGCCTCTGGATTGGGCCAACACTCGTCGTAGCTTCGAAGGTGCTCGTGGTACCTACAAAGGCGATGGGCTGACCGTCGACGGATTCTTCGTTCACCCGCTGAATCGTAACACGGCCAACGAGTCGAAGATCGATGATGCGAACGAGAACGTCGATTTCTACGGCGTGTACGCGACCAAGAGTGGTTTGGACATCGGCACGCTCGATGCCTACTACCTTGGCTTGGACAACTCGGTTGTCGACTTCAGCTACCACACCATCGGAACTCGCCTATTCGGCAAGACCGACGGTGGAACTCTCTTTGAGTTCGAAGGTGGATTCCAATTCGGCGACAACGCTCCCGGATTGGGCAGCCACGGTGCTGGATTCTTCACCGGTGGATTGGGTCGCGTCTTGAACATTGGCGACTGGAAGCCAACCGTTTGGATGTGGTACGACTACGCTTCGGGCGAAGAAGACTTTGCCGACGCGAGCCGCGGAGACGATGGTTTCGATCACCTCTTCCCGCTTGCTCACAAGTACAACGGTTTCATGGACTTGTTCGGTCGTCGCAACTTGCACGACATCAACGCTCAGTTCATCACGCCAGTTGCTGGCTCGAAGAAAGTTAAGTTGCTCTTGTGGTACCACTACTTCCTTCTTGATGAGCTCACCACTCCATACGACGTGACGATGAATCCTTACAACACCGTCAGCCAAGCGGGTGACCGCGAGCTCGGACATGAGCTTGACGTGTTGTTCAACATCGGAATCACTCCTCGTCAGAGCTTGTTGATCGGATACTCCTACTTCTCAGCGGGAGACTACTACGACACCACTGCGGGCGTTCCTAACAACGACGCCGACTTCTTCTACACGCAGTATCAAGCTCGGTTCTAAGAGCGGGTCGAGTGCTCCCCAGCAAGACCAACCCCGCGGTTGCATTGGCGACCGCGGGGTTTTTTTGTTGCGCTGTCTCGAGACACTTACCGTTCACCGAATCTCAGCTCGCCGTGACCGGAAGGGTCAGTCCTTATAAAACAGAGTCGATGTTACACTACGCCCATGGATATCGATCTTCAGTTAGCTGATCGCGTGTTGGCGCTTGTTGCTGCACCGGACTATAGGCCGCTCAAACCAAAGCAAATTGCCGCTGAGTTGGAGTTGGATGGCGACGGATATCGAGAGATTCGTCGTATCGTCAAGCAGCTCGTCAAAGAGGGACGCCTGCTTTACGGTGGAAACCACCTCGTTATGTCTCCCGGTGCATTGGGTGGTCCAGCGGACGTGACTCGGGGCACATTTCGTCGAGCTAGAGGCGGTCACTTTGGTTTCGTCCGTCCCGCACACGCTGAGAAGGGCGGGGAAGTGCCGGACGATTACTTTGTTCCGCCGGGGATGACAGGTGGGGCGCTTGATGGTGACCTCGTTGAGATCGAGCTGCGTTCAGGTCGTCGTGGAGAGACCGAGGCGCGCGTGTTGGAGGTGGTCGAACGATCGCGTCGCCAGTTCACCGGAACAGTTTCGAAAGACGGAGATCGAGCTCAGGTGCATTTGGATGGTACGCCATTTGAACATCCGGTTGATCTAGGTGATACAGCGGGCTTGCCGATTGAGAACGAGGACAAAGTGTTTGTCGAACTCGTCAAGTTTCCCGGTGAAGAAGGGCAAGGCGGCCAGGCCATCTTGATTGAGAGGCTTGGCTCGAATCGTAATCCGGCGATCGACACTCTGACCATCATGAGGCAGTACGGCCTCGCTGACGATTTTCCCGAAGACGTTATCGAGGAGGCACGCCGTCACAGCGACGCATTTGACGATTCAAGCGTTCCAGAAGGTCGATTGGATTTGACGGGGAAGTTGACGATCACGATCGATCCCCATGACGCGCGAGATTTCGACGACGCGATTTCCCTCGATCGTGAGGATGGTCGATGGCGTCTATGGGTGCATATTGCTGATGTGTCCCACTTTGTTCCCATCGGTGGCGCCATCGATCGAGAGGCTAGGGCGCGGGCCACAAGTGTGTATCTTCCTGGTCAGGTCGTCCCGATGATTCCAGAGATCATCAGCAACCACTTGGCGTCTTTGCAGCCGGAGCGGTTGCGCTATGCGAAAACGGTTGAGATCGAGATTCTAGATGACTTAACGATCACCCACACCGAAGTTCACAACACAGCTATTCACAGTGACCTACGTCTCAACTACGACCAAGTGGATCGTTTTCTTGAAGACCGAGATGGGGGGCGTCAAAAGTACGGTGACGATGTATGTGACCTGCTTGGTCGAATGCATGAGTTGTCGATGCGGATGCGAAAGGCTCGCTTTAAGTCGGGTTCGCTTTCGATGGACATGCCAGAGATCAAGTTGAGTTTCGACCGCAGTGGGAAAGTCAAGGGAGCCTTCAAAACCGAACATACTGAGAGTCATCAGATCATCGAAGAATTCATGTTGGCTGCCAATGAAGCGGTCGCAACCTGGCTCGATGATCGGCAACTGAGCTTCCTGCATCGAATTCATGCCCCACCCGAAAGACGCAAGCTGCGGCAGTTGGCGACGTTCGTCAAAGATATTGGTATCGAGATGCCGACGCTCGAAAGTCGCTTTGAGATCCAGGAAGTGCTCGATCGGGTTGCAGGTACGCCTCTTGAAGATGCGGTCAACTTCGCTGTTCTCAAGGCGATGAGCAAAGCCGTTTATGGGCCACAGGTTGAAGGACACTATGCTCTGGATATCGAGCACTATTGTCACTTCACCAGTCCCATTCGGCGCTATCCTGATTTGACGGTCCATCGCTTGGTGCAGCGGCTGATCGAGGGTCACGAGCGTCCTGACGACGCCTTCTCGACTTTGATTGCACTAGGGCATCATTGCAGCGACATGGAACGCAACGCCCAGGCAGCCGAGCGAGAATTAGTCGAGTTGAAGCTTTTGCATTTCCTCCGCAAGCATGTGGGCGAGACGATGCCGGCGGTGATCAGTCGTGTTTTTGCTGACGGTTTGGAGGCACGCTGCACGAAGTTGCCCGTCGACGGTTATGTCTCGGTTCGATCTCTTCCCAAGGACCAGTACCGATTCGAAAGACGCGGTAATGTTCTCTCGGGACATCGGGCCGGCAATCGATTTCGACTTGGAGATCAATTGCTGGTGCAGATTGACCGCGTTGATTTGCAGGATCGGCAGCTTTACTGGAAGGTGCTAAAAAATCACTCGGCCCAAAGTGAAGTCGCCGGCGGAGGTACAAGAAGAGAAGGGAGGTCTCAGGACAGCAAGCCTTATCGGGGTAAACGCAAAAAAGAACGTCGTGACAAACGAAAGCGTCGTGGAAGATAGTCACGAGTCTAGTCACGCCGGAACGCATCACCGGCTCTTGATTGCAACGCTCGTCGCGTTCGCTTTGCTGAGCATCAAGGGAATCTGGATCGCGTGCGTCAGAGGGCCAGCCGAGCTGGTACTCGATGCGGCTGAGTATTGGCGGCTCTCGGGAACCGTGGTCGGTGGAGATATTTGGATGATGGGTGAGCCCATAGCCTATCGCACGCCTGGCTATCCGTGGTTTCTCGCCTTCATGCGAATGTGTTTAGGTGATGGGTCTCGATACGCCATCATGCTGATTCAACTGGGATTACACATTGGGTCGGTTGGCTTGATGGGATGCCTCGTTGCTCGCATGACGCGGAAGCCCGTCGTGCTGCCGGTAACTCTGATGCTTGCGATTCCTGCGACGTCAGCCTTCGTCATGGATACTTCAGTGCTGACGGAGCCGCTATTTGTGTTCGCGATGTCAGTCCATCTGTGGTCTGTTTGGAAATTTGTCCAAGGGCCTAGCTTGCCGATCTCAATCGCCGCTGGATTCACGCTTGGGATATTGTGTTTGATTCGACCGATAGCGATGTACATTTGGCCGGCCCATTTGTTGTTGTTCGCAATCTGCTTAACTCCAAGGGTTAGAAGTCTGCCTGGGAATGAGGAATCTGCGATTGCTCTGCCCAGCTTGAAAAAGACACTGTCATTCACTGCGGTCGCGGCGGTGACGTTTGTCGCAACGCTGAGCCCCTGGTTGGCTCGCAATCATGCCATTTTCGGAAACGCGTTTTTGACTCAATTCACGGGTCGTAACCTTTGGATTCCAACATTCCAAGACGGTTCAGGAGCAGCTCTGCCATTCCCTGATACCGAATCTGGGCGTGAGCTAAGAGATCGGGCCGCAGGTGGCAAACAGAGCCTCTTTGATGCAGACGATTGGCGTCATACCTGGACGGTCTCGCACTCGCTACGTGACGCGGGTGTTCCAGACGACGAGCTGGATCGATTGATGCAAGCGGTCGCCATCGATGCGATTGCTGCCCAGCCCACTCCGGTGATCTACAAGACCATTCGTCGAAGTGTAAACTTTTGGCGGACTCCGGTAACGCATTTGCCGCTGCCCGACGCTCCGTTTGTTGGGTCTTTGGCCAATCGTTGGGTGGATGCTCGGCTATCAAAGTCCGTCGGATTCAATTCGCTGATGTTGATTGTGACGCTTATTGTCGTTGTCGTTCTATTGATGGCAGATGACACTCGTTATGTCGCTGTGTGGTTGGCATGCATCATGCTCTACTTCAACGCGGTTACCGCAGTATTAGAAATTCCCGACTATCGCTACCGAATGATACTTGAGCCTATTCAGATGGCTTTGGCGGCTGCCGCCATGACGTTGGTGTTCGAACGATTCCGCGGCCGAGCCGTACTAAAGGAATCATGAGCAATACCGAGGCGGAATCAGTCGAACTCAGCGTGGTGATGCCGTGTTTGAATGAATCAGACACCTTGGCGACTTGCATCGATAAGGCGGTTCAAGCGATGAGAGAGGCTGGCATCGAAGGTGAGGTGGTGATCTCGGATAATGGAAGCACTGATGGCTCCATTGAGATTGCCACCGAACATGGCGCTCGAGTCGTTCATGCGACGCAGCGAGGCTACGGCGCCGCTTTGATGGCGGGGATCGAAAACGCTCGAGGTCGGTTCGTCATCATGGGCGACGCCGATGACAGCTATGACTTCCTCGAAGTGCCCAAGTTTGTTGAGCGATTGCGGGAAGGCTTTGATCTCGTTCAAGGTTGTCGGTTGCCGCGTGGGGGTGGGCGTGTGTTGCCCGGTGCGATGCCGTTTTTGCACCGTTGGGTTGGTAACCCGATGTTGTCTGCCCTTGTGCGTCTGATGTTCCGCATTCCAATCCATGATATTTATTGCGGAATGCGCGGCTTCACTCAGGATCTCTATGGTCGTTTGGACATGCGGTCTCCCGGGATGGAGTTTGCAACGGAGATGATCATCAAGAGTGGTCTCTACAATGCGTCCATGTCTCAGGTGCCAATCACGTTGCACCCCGATGGCCGACAACAACACGGCCCTCACTTGCGAACCTTTCGAGATGGTTGGCGGACGCTTCGTTTGTTCTTGATTTTTAGTCCCAAGTGGACGTTCTTTCGCCCGGGCATTGCGTTGCTTGCCATTGCGGGCCTGGGGTACGGATTGGCCATTCCTCAGGTGCGATTATTGGGTGCGGCTTTAGATGTGCATACCTTGTTAGTCGCTAGCGTCGTGGCTTTGATGGGTTGGCAAGCGATCTTGATGGCGGCATTGGCCAGGATTTTCGCCGCCCGTGAGGGCATGATGCCCCCACATGAACGACTGGAACGAATGACGGTTGAACGAGGTTTGGTGTTTGGCCTATTCGCTTTGGTTTTCGGCGTTGGATTGATCGGTTGGATTGCTTTCCGCTGGGCATCGTCTGACTTCGGGCGTTTGGATTACCCCGAGACGATGCGTTTTGTTGTTCCCGGGGCGACACTCGTTGCTATTGGGTTCCAGACGGTTCTCGCTTCACTCTTTGGCGGTGCGTTGAAGATGGGACGCAACTGAATTTGAGTCTGACAACGTCTTTAAAATAGAGCGGGAAGAGTTGTTGAAGTACAAGACAGCTCATCCACGCTGCGCGTTAGTTGACGTAGATTGTCTCGTGGTTTGCATCTATCGTTATGTGTCGTTCCCTGTCCATCGCATCAAAAAGAATTGAGCCAACGCAATCACTCCGCCTATCCTGTGGCTTGCTAGCCGATCTCAAAGAGTCGTCTTTTGTGTCCTCCCATAGACAAGACATCAATCCGTATGCCTCGCCGGACGCCAACTTGTCGCCTGTGTCCGCCGGTGGTGTACCGACGCGGGTTGTGCCCGTTTGGATCTCGGTGGTTTGGGATGCGAGTTTGTTGGCAATCTTCGTGTACTTTCTTCCCTCGATGATCGAAGCGACCGAGAGGCTGTTTGAACGAAGTCCTTTGAGCCTTCAAACGATTTCAAAACTACCTGAACGTTGGATGATTGCCTTCTTCCTGCTTTCATGGAGTGTCTACTTTTCGGTGAAGCGTCACTGCTTTTGGAGGCTTGTCTACGGTATTTTTGCTCTTTCGTTTCTGTTTCAGCATTTTCCCGCTGGGTGGTTGAACGATCTGATCATGGCCGCGATTTTTGTTTTCGCTTTTCTCCCGATCTTTACCCATGGGGTTGGCTGGCTGGGCGTCGCTCGCTCAATCATTCTTTGGATCAAATCCAGCCTGATGGCAAAGAGAGATCGGAGACTTCAGAACGTTGCCGAAAGCCAATCAATCAAAGGATCCTAGCCCCCGCTTTTTGGGTAAACCGGCTATTAGGTCGGGTGGTGCGTACGTTTTTGGCTATCGGCCAAGCTTGCCGGGGCTTCCAGATCGATACACTGACGCGAAACCACCCCTCTTCGCTTTTGGTTCCTTTTATGTTCGCCCGGCTAGTTCCCAAGATTTTCGTTTCAGCTGCCTTCCTTGCGATATCAGGGGGCGCCTTGTTGGCTGCGGAATGGTCTCGTTTTCGCGGGCCTCGAGGAAACGGTGTTTCCGATGAAGCCGTCCCGACGAGCTGGTCGGCGGAAGCCAATTTGTCTTGGAAGACAAAGCTGCCGGGACCTGGCGCTTCGAGT
>JBCCKZ010000212.1:0-8462 GCA_039027135.1 Planctomycetota bacterium | reverse complement strand
GCGTCAGCCGATGGGACGGTTACATACGAAGAGTACGAAGGAGCGTGGGCGCAGATTCGTGGTGGCGGCGGAGCCATGGGCGGCCGAGGTAATCGAGGCGGCGGAAACGCTGGTGGAGGTAATCGAGGTGGCGGTAGCCGCGGCGGCCGGCCAAGTGATCAACAAGCAACCGAGTCAAAACAGGATTCCGCTGTGATGGTATCTGCTCGTGGTAATCGCATGGCTGAAAACGCTAAGAGCGATGCGAAGATGCTGGTTCAGCTGGATCACAACCGTGATCGCAAGTTGACCTCGAGCGAGGTAGCAGCAGCCGTGGAAGCGATCAGTCAAGACGAAGACTCTTCGATCACCATTGATGATAGTCGGTCTTTAAGACGAGCCATGTCCCTCAGCGTGATTTTGCACCTAACCCAAAAAGCCAAAGCACCCGAATCGATCGATCGTGAGTGGCTCCAACAGAATTGGTCGAATGCTAAGTCTTTCGAATCGCTTTGGGAGATGCTTTCGGGAGATGACGCTAAAGTCTCATCAGCGAGTGTCTATCGGCGTTTGATGAGATCCGATCTTGAGGCACTCGTTGCCGAGGCGGGTGCAAGCAGCTGACCAAGCCTCGCTTAGTGAGACGGGTTCCCATCGCCTGTCGACGAGGCCGTTTGCCCTTCGTCCGTGAATGGAACACCCGCTTCAGGTCCCCCGACGTGGGGTACGGCGATTTCCTCGCCGAGCCAGCGGCCGAGATCAATCATCTGACATCTCTCGCTACAAAACGGCGGTACTGGGCTGTCGGAGATCCTAAATCGCTTGCCGCAGGTGCTGCAGATCAATTCGTTGGTCATTTTGGCTTGAGTCTTCGTGAACAATGCCTAGCTGTTCGAGTGTATTGTGTCGATAATGCGTGAACCGGCGAGACCCTGATCGCGTCTTTGCCGGCGATTTTCATCATATGCTCACGCTCGCATTTCGCGTTATCGACCATGCCTCCCACCGATTCTATCGCTTCCCACCCGAGCCAACCAAGTTCTGGCAAATCGATTGCCGGGCAAGATGCGGCTGCAGCGGCAGGTGAAGCACCGTCGGCACTGGATGCACCTCAGATTGACGCTCCGTCGATCAATCCGCCGACAACCGATCCCACGCCCGAGCCTTTTGGCGTTAAGTTCGCGCCGAGAGTCGATCGGCTTCCGCCGTATATGTTTGGCAGGATCAACAGCCTGCTCTATCAAAAACGTCGAGCGGGCGATGACGTCATCGATCTCGGAATGGGCAATCCATCGGATCCGCCGGATCCCGTCGTCATCGAGAAGTTAGCGGCCGCTGCGGCTGACCCCGGCAACCACGGCTATAGCAAGTCAAACGGCATTACCAATCTGCGTCGCGAGCTAGCGGGAAAGTACTACCGCAAATACGGCGTCAATTTGGATCCCGAATCGGAGATCATCGCTTGCTTGGGTTCGAAGGAAGGCTTCTCGCACATGTGCCTTGCCCTGATGGGCGCTGGTGACACCGCGATCATTCCGTCACCTTACTTTCCCGTGCACATGTATGGCGTGATCTTGGCCTCGGGCAATGTCGTTCAGCTTGATGTGTCGGATCCGGAAAAGTTCCTTCGCAACGTGGCGTACACTTGCGAGAACATGGAACCGCGACCAAAGGTTTTGATCGTCAACTATCCTCACAACCCAACTTCGGCCGTTATCGAGGTCGACTTCTTTGTCGATGTTGTTCGATTGGCAAAGAAGTACGGCTTCTTGGTCATTCATGACTTTGCCTATGCAGATGTGGCATTTGATGGATATCAGCCGCCAAGCTTCTTGTCGGCACCCGGAGCCAAGGATGTGGGTGTCGAGTTCACGACGATGAGCAAGGGATACAACATGGCCGGATGGCGTGTTGGATTCTGTGCAGGTAACGCCGAAATGGTTCGTGGCCTGGGCGTGATCAAGGGTTATTATGACTATGGCATGTTCCAAGCGATTCAAATCGCGGCAATCGTTGCCATGCGTGAGACAGAAGCCACCGTCAAGAAGCAGAGTGAAATCTACCAGGGTCGACGTGATGCTTTAGTCGCAGGCCTTCGTCGGTTGGGTTGGGAGCTAACGCCGCCCAAGGCTGGCATGTTTGTTTGGGCAAAGGTTCCGGATGAGCATCTGCAGACGATGTCGACGATGGACTTTGCGATGAAGCTTTTGGAGGAGGGCAACGTTGCCGTTAGTCCGGGATCCGGCTTCGGTGCCGGAGGAGAAGGCTATCTCCGAATGTCGTTGGTTGAGAACGAACAGAGATTGCGTCAGGCCGTTCGCCAAATCGGCAAGGCGATCAAGAGTTAGCTAATCGATCTGGATGTCGTATGCGGATACTCCACGAAGTGGAGGCAGATCATAGCGTCGGGTTAGTACACCGAGCGCTCACTCCATCCCGGGGAAAGTTCTAGCTCTTGTGAGGCATTCAGAGGGAGCAGCCCTCGCTGGCCATTGAAACGTACGACCCTCCCTGAGGCATTGGTGTCTACACAAGTCCGCGGACCGAGGTGAGCCGTGACCCGCATAGGAGCGCATCGAACTGTTTGATTGTTGGTGGGGGGCCGGGCCAAAACCAGCCTAGACCCTCTCTGGGTAGCAGATTCCCCCAACAATCCGGTTATCTCAATTGCCCGGTGCTTCCGCGGCTTCGCCGCATCCGGCCCGCGGCTCATAAGAACCAACAAATCACGCTAAATGACTTGTGTAGATACCAATTTCCGGAGGTAGCGTGGGGCAATCGCGCACGTCTTGAGGGCCTAGAAGCTGCGAGATCTCTAGCTCTGCTCAAAACTCGCTTGGCGTTTGCCTTTGTGCCTCGAACGCGACCACATGGGGTAGGTCCAGTTCAGGTGCTTGGGAAACGTCGCCGTTAACCCGAATCCACTTGCCCAAATGTCGGCGGAGGTTAATCCCGGGAGAGGGGGTCACATAAGCCGTCGTTCGACCACTGGCATCGGTCAGTGCAAATGGTGGACTGTGCGGTCTTGAGGAGTACACTTCGACCAGCTGACCCAGGTGAACCTGGCCCGGTGGTGATGCGGGTGCAGTTGATGAAGGCACCATGGGTTGCACGGTCGGCGGTGTTGCAAAACCGGCTGCTTGAACATTTCCAAATGAAGGTTGTGTTGTCGCCGCGGCAAATGCGTTATTCGAAGCCACGGGAACAGTACCAATAAGATCGGGGGCAATCACCGAAGGCTCTCGACGACGAGCGATGGCGGCGTAACTACCTGCTCGGCCAGCCAGGTCGCTGGCTTGCTGAGCGAGTGAAAGATCGGTGGTTTGTAGCGACCACTTGCGTGCGGCTTCTTCGACCATGCGGACTTCCAAGTCACTCGCGTTTCGGCTCATTAGTTCGGACAATGCCAGTTGCAGCTGGTCTAAGTCGGCAGAAGCGAGTCGGCTGGCGAGCGACCTAAGAGTCTCCACTGAAACCTGTCGAGGTGGTCTCTGTGATCCTGTTGATTGCATCGGAGATATCGATGCTGTTGATGGAGACAGCGTTTGAGCTGGCATGGGTGGAGGGCGAAGGCCCGAGTTCAAGTTTACGGTGGGTCCAGTGACCTGTTGCCACGGTGCGGTCGTCTCATTGAACGTTTTCAATGGTGCGAGCGTCGCGCGACTCATCTTGGCAATCGAGGCCAATAAACCAGATGCGGGATTCTTGGAATCGCTTGCGTCTTTGTCGGAAGCGTTGAGGATGTCTTCTTGTGCGGATGCCTGACGAATCGGAGGAGGGAGTAGATTCATAGGTGGCTGTGTGGGCGTCAATGTCGTGACATCGCTGCCACCGACTTGAGACAGCACCGACGAAGATTCGGCCGAGGCGCGTGCGATACCTGATCCAATCACCTCGTCTTGATCAAATTCGGTGGATCGACGACTCATTTCAAGCGTTTGTTGGGGTTCGCTTGGTACCTGTAGAGACGCGATCAATTCTTCGCTTGTGCGAACGACTTCGCTTTGGTGGACAAATCGAAATTCACCATTCGGTGGAATGATCCGAAGCCATTCCGTTGGGCCCGCGGGGCCAGGACCTTCGTTGCGACCGAGGATGGTCACGATCTCGCCCGCATCGAGTCTAACCTGCCAACCTGATTTGGGAGCTTTGCCCAGCTGAGTACCCACCCAGACGACGGTTTGATCGTGATTGACCACGGCCGTTTCTCCGTCAGGCTCAACCGTGACGGTGTCGGCCGGAAGCCAGCTGAAGCTGCCCTTAGGAGGTCGTATTCCGAGCCATCCGCCGTCCACCTGAAGATAAACCTCCAGTTGTTGCCCATGTCGAAGGGAGTCGGTGCGATAGTGTTTCGAGGATGGTCCGCTGTACGCGTAGGCTTGTTCTTGAACGACAAAAACATCGAACGGCGTTTCGTCGGCCAGCGGCGTATTGGTTGGAAGACTCGACGACGGAGCCCTGGCAGGCGTCTGAGCCTGCGCTCTGGAGAGGGCAGCCGGTAACGGCAGCGAAGTACTGGCGACGATGAGCCAAGTGGCGGTTCGATTCAATCGCATAGCGATGGTTCTGTCGGCACGAGAGTAATCGCATCACAGCGATGCGTAACAAATGACCCGCTTGCCGTACCAAATTTCGATGAAACCAGGAAAGGTGGAATCTCGCTCGTTGAACAGAGCTCTAGTGACACTGGGGGCGAAACGTCTATTGTGAGGGTATGCGTAGTCACATCGAAGCTATTTGGCGGCTCGGTAGAGCCTTGCTTGCATTGCCTGTCGCTCTGCTCGGGCTCGGTTTTGTCCTTCCACAAAGTTCGTCGGAAGCGGCTTCGATCTGGGTCGTCTGCGGCGATGAGCTTCGCCCGGGTCTGGATCGGTGGGTGGAAAAACGCCAAGAACAGGGCTACGACGTTGATTTCGTCTCGCCCAATGCAACCGCCATTGGCACGCTGAGGGCCATGATTGACCGCAGTAGGCAACCACCCGAGTATGTCCTGCTGGTTGGCGATGCACCAAAAATTGGCAATCAAGCCGATATCAAGCGACAGGTACCGACCTTTTACCAGCCGACAATGGAGACAGCGAGGTTTGGTAATACGCCAACATTTCCCACGGATTTGCCCTATTCCGACCTCGGTTCAAATACGCGACCCGATGCCAAACGTGGCGACGGCATTCCCGATCTAGCAGTAGGTCGGATACCCGCTCATGGCGTCGAAGAGCTATCGAAGTTTGTTGGGAAGCTGCTTGCTCACGAGGAAAGTGATCCGAACGAGGAAGGTTTCAATCGGATCCGGTTGGTTGGGGGGTTAGGTGGATTTGGATTTGTAACCGACCGAGCCATCGAAACGGTTACCCGGAGCATCGTTACATCTCGATTGCCGAAGTATGTTCGCACGGACATCCGTTTTGCTTCGCCGGGCCACGCCTTCTATCCCGCAGGTAGTTTTCGAGAGGCGGTTCTTGCTGACTACGCATCTTCACCAAGATTTTGGATTTACGCCGGTCACGGATTCATTGATTCATTGGATCGTGTTCCCAATAATGAATCGGGGCAAACGATTCTCGACAACGCGTCCTGTTCGCAACTCAGACTTGAAGGCGATAGGCGTCCCATCGCAGTCATGTTGGCTTGCTTTACCGCTGCCGTCGATGCACCTCAGCCATCAATTGCCGAGTCAATGATGATGCTCGAAAGTGGACCGGTTGCCGTCATTGCGGCGGGTCGAATGACAATGCCCTACGGCAACACGCGATTGGCAATCGAGTTGATTGAATCCGTTTTTCAACAAGACTCAGAAGCTCAAAGACACGAGACCATGGGAGATGCTTGGCTGAAGTCTTGTCGCCAGACGATCACTCGAACGGAATCTGATGGCTTGGTTGCGGTCGTCGATAGCTTGGCGGGAGTCTTAACGCCGGGGAATGGAAATCAGCAAGTCGAACGAGTCGAACATGCCTCGATGTACCAGCTATTGGGTGATCCCACGATGAGGTTGAGGCATCGAACGACGATGAATATCGAGGCGGATCGAAGTGAGGACCGGCGTTGGATCCTGTTGAACTATCGTTCGCCGATTGATGGAATGATGACCGTGCATGTGGAGCGTTCGCTATCGTCGTTGGCGGGCATGGAACAGGGCACTCCCCGGGAGTTGAAGAGCTTCAAAGTCCCCGTCGCAGCGGGACGGAAAGATCGTTACGACATCGAATTAACCGATTCGATGAGCGGGTTGCTGAATGTTCGCGTCGATGTAACGCCCAACATTCCGGGGCAAGAGGCAGCGGCCGGTGGCGTCCAAGTGATGGTTGCTCGCTAGCGACCGATCCTGCGATATAATTCGCCGCCAACTACCACCACCCCATTCTTTGATAGCCGATGGATCTTTCCGCTTTTGTTCGCGATGTGCCTGATTATCCAAAGCCTGGCATTCTATTTCGTGACATCACACCGATGTTGGCTGATCCAGCGGCGTTAAAGGAAGCCGCGCGGCAAATGGCGGCGCCCTTCGTGGATCTTGAGATCGATATCGTTGCGGCCGCCGAGGCACGCGGATTCATTTTCGCGACACCGATGGCCATTGAGTTGGGTGCGGGATTCGTGCCAATCCGAAAACCAGGCAAGTTGCCTTACGACTTCCACTCATTCGCCTACGAGTTGGAATATGGCACTGATGAACTGCAGGTGCATGTCGATGGTGTGAAGAAGGGGCAGCGAGTGTTGATTGTGGACGATTTGCTGGCCACGGGCGGCACGGTAGAAGCTTGTTGTCGATTGATTGAAAAGTGTGAAGCGGAGATCGTGGGGTGTTCTTTCTTGATCCACTTGAAAGCGCTTGAGGGTGAGAAGAGACTCGAACCCTATTCGTGTCATAGTGTGTTGGAGTATTAGTGACATGCAAAACTCCAACTTTAACTAAGACATTGTAATGAGTGCCTTTGGGGAATTGGGTGGTTTGAGCTCACGGAACCATTGGGGCTCCATTGAAGGTTTGAGTTCGGGTTCAAGTCCAAGTTTGAGTGGCGCGTTATTGGCGGCCGCCTTCACAACATGTTTCGCAGATGTAGTGGCAGCGACTGCATTGCAGTTTGCCACGGATTTCAACCAAAGCGTAGGCGCCGCAAACGGGACACAGCGGTGCCCCCATCGCACCTCGGCTACAAGTCACACTCGGGTCCGTTTGAGCTTTGCCAAGACGGTTGGAGTAACGTTCAAAATCTTCGTCACTGAAGCAGCAGAACGTCACGTGCCGAGGATGCTGATTCTCCGTCAGAAAGCTTCGGACGGCCGTGATTGCAATTTCACATGCTTCGTCCTTGGGGTAGCCATAGACCCCTGTCGAAATGCTGGGGAATGCAATCGTCTCTAAATTCGATTCAAAAGCGAGTTTCAATGACTCGGTGTAGCAAGATGCCAGCAACACGGCTTCCGCGGAATCACCACCTCGATAGATCGGCCCGACGGTGTGAATGACATGCCGAGCCGAAAGGTCGTAACCGGCAGTGATTCGCGCCTGTCCGGTTGGGCACCCGCCAAGTGTTCGACATTCGGCTAAAAGCTTTGAGCCCGCCGCGCGATGGATCGCTCCATCGACACCGCCGCCTCCAAGCAGAGACTCGTTGGCCGCGTTGACGATCACATCAACCACTAGTTGGGTGATGTCGCCCTGAACCACATTGATACGTTCGGCCATGTTCTTTCTTCCTGTCTTGGGATGACCCTCCGCGTGGGTTACCAGCCTAGTACCTGTCGAAAAACCGGTTCGAGCTCGGTCGCTATACGACGGTGTTCACTGCTCACGGGATGCGAATCAACATTAGGCCGTCCAGGATAATACCCGACGTCCACCTTTGTGATCGTAAGACCTTCCAATTCCTCTACCTTTTGGATGGTCAAATCAATCGCCTCGTTCAATGAGTCACGAAGGTCTCCCTGGCCAAACATTGGGCTGCCCAGCAGAAAGATCTTTGCCTTGGGATGGTCTTGATGAAGCTTTCTGACAAAGCTAGCGTAGGCCTCTGAATACTCATTTGGCGGTATGATTCCCGGATTGAAGTCGTTGGTGCCCAAGCAAATCGAGATTGCATCCGGTTGGTAGCGGCTTTGGTCCCATTGGTAGTTTGTGTTGGTAGCCAGCGTTCTTTCGTAGTACTGCGGCGCGGTTCCTGTGTCTGTTTTCCCCTGCCAGTCACGAATTAAACCGCGGCCACCGAAGGCGATCAAATGCACCTGAGCATCAAGGCGATCGGCCAAACGATACGCATAGCTGAGTCGTCCGTTGGACGTGTAGGAGTCCTTTCGCGTATCCACCAGGTCCTTAACGTCGGTGCCGGAGCCGGCGGTGATCGAGTCACCAATGCAAAGGAGCTTTCGGCTGGGAAGAGCGGGTGGTGGTTGGAATTGGCCATTGGGAACTTGAAAGGCTTGAAGCTCAAGCGTGCCCTGCCAACCTTCGGTTCGCTTGACAATCTTGACTTGGTGCGCGC
>JBCCKZ010000211.1:0-8465 GCA_039027135.1 Planctomycetota bacterium | reverse complement strand
GGTGGGTTTGGCACCCCGTTGGCCTTTAAACTCGGCGCCCCCCACAACAACCCAAATTTTTTCTTGAACCCAAAACAAACCCCCACGACCGGCTCCCCCGCTATGACCGCATCGGTCATTGCCAAGATCGGCTTGCTGGCAGTCTTTGCCCTTCTTTGGCCACAACAAACCTATGCGGTCGGCTCCGAAGAAGTTGATTTCAGCAGGGACGTACGTCCGATCCTTTCGGATCACTGTTATGCGTGCCACGGTCCCGATAGCGAGAACCGAGCCGCTGATTTGAGGCTCGATAATGCTGAAGGATTGTCGTACGTCGTTGACTTGGATTCACCGAGAGACAGTGATCTGATTTGGCGAGTTGAGAACGACGATGCCGAGTTCGTGATGCCACCGCCGGAGTATCACAAGCCTCTTTCGAAAGAACAAAAAGAGACCCTTGTTCGGTGGATCGAGTCTGGTGCTCAGTTCGAAGGTCACTGGGCGTTTGACGGCCCAACGGCACAGCCACCCAAAGCTAAAGCCGTCTTGGATATTCAGCGAGACGCGAGCGATGCACTCGCAACCGCGAGCAGGATTGACCAGTACGTCAACGCGTCGCTTCGAGAGATGAGTCTGGAGCCGAATGCACGCGCTGATCGCAGCTCAATCCTGAGACGCGTTTGTCTGGATCTGACCGGCTTACCGCCCAGCGACGATTTGATCGCCGCCTTTGCAAGTGATCAGCCATCGATGACGTTCGAGCAAGTCGTTGATCAATTGCTGGCTTCAAAGCATTTTGGTGAGCACGTGGGTCGGTATTGGCTCGACTTAGTTCGGTACGCAGATACTCATGGTCTTCATCTCGATAACTATCGCGAGATGTGGCCCTTCCGCGATTGGGTCATCGAAGCATTCAACGCTGATATGCCATTTGATGAGTTCATCACCAAACAGCTTGCCGGTGATTTGCTTCCTGATGCAACGCTGGAAGATCGGATCGCTAGCGGCTTCAATCGACTCAACGTGACAACTAACGAAGGCGGTTCAATCTATGACGAGGTCTTCGCACGCAATTGCATCGATAGGACGGATGCTTTCGGAACCGTATTCCTCGGGCTGACGACGCAGTGCGCTGTTTGCCACGATCACAAGTTTGATCCGATCACTCAAAAGGATTACTACTCACTGCTTGCGTTTTTCAACAGCCTCGATGGTCGCGCCCTCGATGGCAATGTAAAGGATCACCAACCCAGTGTTCGAGTGGCTTCGGAAGAACAGCAAAAGCAGCTTAAAGAGTTGCAAAGTCAGATCGCCGAAATGGAAGCCACGATGGATCAGCCGATCGATTCGGTCGATGAAGCCCAGCGGTTTTGGGAAAGAACGCTGGCGGAAGATCCCCAGCCGCCAACCCGTCTCCAAATCTCTTCTTTTGTTACTGAGAATAAATCGGATGCCGAGATCCAGGATGACGGTTCATTGGCTTTAGGTGATCAAGTTTCAAACAAAGAAACCGTGACGCTCCAGGCTATTCTTCCCAATGCGGTGACCTGGCAAACTTTGAGCTTAAGAGCTGACTTGGGTAAAGACGAAAAGGTTGGCACGGCGGACAACGGCAACGCGGTGCTTTCAGAGATCGAAGTTTTTTATCGAGATCAGACGACCGAAGGACAGTGGGCGGCCGTTGCTTTGCTAGATGCCTTTGCTTCGCATCAGCAAAGCGAAAACAAAGATTTCGAAGTGACCAACGCGATTGATGGCAAGATTGATGATGCCAAAGGATGGGCTGTTGGGGGGCATCAAGTTCCCGGCCCGAGGGATGCCTTCTTTGGATTGTCTGCACTTCGAAGTGATGATCCCGAGGCCGAGATTCAGGTTCGTTTGCACTATCAATCCAGGTATCCAAAGCATGCGTTCAGGCGAGTCACGCTCGCCTTGCAATCAACACCACCTCTTCTGCCGCCCAAACAACGCGTTCGCTTGGGCGAGACGCATCTCGTCGGGCCGTTTCCCGTGGAGAATACCGGTGCAGCATTCTATCGATCGTTTGCATCACAAAAGGGAGCTTTCAAGGCTGATGAGGCTTTCCAGTACCGAGGTCGAGAGTATCGTTGGCAGCATCATGGAAACCTGCCTCAGGTCGCGGTATCAGATGTTCCCTACCTGAAAAGTAGTGATTCAGCGGTGCTTATGCATCGGTCGATTCAATCACCGGATAAACGGGATCTGCCTCTTCTTTGGGGCTGCGACCACGGCTACGTCATGTATCTGAATGGTAAAGAGGTCGCACGGCGCGAAGGTACCGATGCGATTTCGCCGCTTGGTCGAGAGATCAATTTGTCGCTCAAGAAAGGTCACAATGACCTTTACATCAAGTTGATCTCGCCAGCTCGACCGCAAAGGATTGCTTACGCGTTTCGATCGCCGGCCATTGAGCTTCCCAAGAGCATTATCGAGCTTGCATCGGAGTCATCTGAAGAGCGACTACCCGAAACTCGAGAATCGCTACGACGTTTCTATCGAAACGTCGTCTGCGTGCATCCCGATTGGACATCACTTGTGGCGATGCGACGGGGCATGATCTCGCATCGCAAGAAAGTGAACGATTCAATTCCCACTACACTGGTTTGGAAGGAAGCTGAAAAGCCTCGCGACGCGTTCATATTGAATCGCGGTCAATATGACGATCCTGGAGAGAAGGTCGTTCGAGACGTTCCTGGATTCTTGCCGCCACTGCCCGAAGGCGCTCGCAAAGATCGCCTGGGTCTAGCGAATTGGTTGACTTCGCCGAACCATCCGCTCACCGCACGAGTTGCCGTAAATCGAATTTGGCAACAACTCTTCGGAAATGGCTTGGTTAAAACGAGCGAGGATTTTGGCAACCAAGGTGAGGCGCCGAGTCATCCAGAATTGCTGGATTATTTAGCTCTTCGCTTTCAAGAAAGCGGTTGGCAAGTCAAAGATCTCTATCGCGCGATTGTGCTCAGCAAAACTTACCGAAGAGATGCCAGTGTCAGCGAACGGATGCTGGCAGTTGATCCCGAGAACCGCTTTTTCGCCCATGGACCACGACATCGGCTTGATGCGGAAGTGCTTCGGGACCAAGCGTTGGCTCTCTCGGGACTATTGATCGATCAAAGCGGTGGCAAGAGTGTGAAGCCTCCCCAGCCAGCAGGTCTTTGGAAGGCCGTGGGTTATTCCGGTAGCAACACGGTCAATTTCCGTGCCGATTCTGGCGACGCAATCTATCGGCGTAGCGTCTATGTGTTTTGGAAGCGGACCGCACCTCCACCTCAGATGTCAACGCTGGATGCTCCTTCGCGAGAATCATGCACGGCCAGACGCGAGCGAACCAATACGCCGCTTCAGGCATTGTTGCTGATGAATGAGGCGCAGTATCTCGAGGCCGCGATCTCGCTGGTTGATCAGTTCTTTGTCGAAGGCTCGAGTCCCGCGGAAGTCTTGCGTCAGATGTTTGTACGCTGCACTGCAAGTGAACCTTCCGAGCCACAGCGTGCCGAGCTCGCTTCGCTTGCCCTGGATTTGGCGTCCTACTATCAGAGTCATCCCGACTTAGCCGAGAAACTTTCGGGACAGAGCGATGCCACCAGGGCGGCTTTGGTGGTCGTTGCTAGCACGCTTCTCAACCTCGATGAGGTGGTCAACAAATGATCGTCAAGACTATCCAACGGGTGAGCCGTGGGCCGGATGCGGCGCAGCCGCGTAGGCACCGGGCTGCATTTCAACGTCTTAAGGGTATTGGCGATGGCCCGGCCCCCTCAGTCGCTTCGCTCCTATTCGGGTCACGGCTCACCATAGCATTGTTCTCGAACCATGAGGTTCATTATGCATGATCCAGTACAACTAACGCGACGATCGCTATTCGCTCGAGGTAGCCTTGGTTTGGGGGCGGCCGCGCTTGCCAGCCTACAAAATCGCGAAGCCACGGCGACTCGGATTGGCGGTTTACCTGAGTTGCCTCACTTTGAGCCAAGGGCAAAGCGTGCCATCTATCTATTCATGTCTGGCGCGCCAAGTCAAATTGACCTTTGGGACCACAAACCGAAGATGGCCGACTGGTTCGACAAAGATTTACCCGAATCCATTCGTCAGGGTCAGCGACTGACTACGATGACCAGTGGGCAAGCGCGTTTTCCGATCGCACCGAGCATCTATAAGTTTGCTCCCCACGGTAGCGAGGGCACGATGGTCAGTGAGTTGTTACCTCACATGTCTGAAAAGATTGATGAAGTCGCGTTGATCAAATCGATGTGGACCGAGGCGATCAATCACGATCCGGCCATTACGTACATTTGCACCGGAGATCAGCTGCCGGGCAAGGCTTCGTTGGGATCCTGGCTAAGTTACGGCTTGGGCACAGAGAATGAGAATCTGCCCGCGTTTATGGTCATGACGGCATCTTGGACTGGTCGAAAGCAAGCTCAAGCTCTGTACAACCGGCTTTGGGGTAGCGGTTTTCTGCCAAGTAAGTATCAGGGTGTTGCACTTCGCAGCAGTGGCGACAAAGTGCTTTACCTTTCGAACCCTGATGGCATCGATTCAACCGTCCGACGACGGATGCTCGATTCGCTGTCGCGGCTGAATCAAGATACTCTGGCGCGTGTGGGTGATCCGGAGACCTCGGCACGGATTGCCCAATATGAGATGGCATTTCGGATGCAAACTTCGGTTCCGGAATTGGCGGATATCAGTGATGAGCCCCAGCATGTCTTGGATCTTTACGGACCGGATGTGACCAAGCCCGGCACCTTTGCAAATTGCTGTCTAATGTCGCGTAGGATGGCCGAACGAGGTGTTCGATTTACGCAGATTTTTCACCGTGGTTGGGACCAACACGGATCGCTTCCCAAGGATCTTCCCAATCAATGTCGTGATGTCGATCAGCCCTCAGCGGGATTGCTAACTGATCTCAAACAACGCGGTTTGCTCGATGATACGCTCGTTGTTTGGGGTGGCGAGTTTGGCAGGACAATCTATTGCCAGGGTGGACTGACAAAAACCAATTATGGCCGAGATCACCATCCCAAGTGTTTTTCAGTTTGGTTGGCTGGGGCTGGAATCAAGGGCGGTGTCGTTCATGGCGAAACCGATGATTTCAGCTACAACGTCACTCAAGATCCCGTTCATATCCGCGACTTGAATGCGACCATCATGAATCAGATGGGAATTGATCATGAGCGTTTCGTTTATCCGTTCAAAGGACTTGATCAACGTCTTACTGGTGTCGAAGAAGCTCACGTGGTCAAAGAGATTCTCGCCTAGCGGCAACCTGAGTCTGCCCTTTTCTGATCACGAGTCTCAGTGGACGTTCGAACTGTACACGTACCATCGGTATGTTGGTATCTGCACAAGTCATTCGTTGTGATTTACTGGATTCGTGAGCCTTGGCCCGGATGCCGCGCAGGCACCGGGCAAGCTACTCGGCCGGAGATCTCGAAGGCGTTTATCGTGTTTCAGACATGAGTGCTGTATTCTTCCCGGCCCCCACATTCGCTCCGCTCATATGCGGGTCACGGCTCACTCCAGTCAGTCGACTCATGGAGCTACCAATGCATCGGTGTGAGTACAGCGTTGCCGATACCTGTTTGGGCATCGCGAACTCAACATCTATTCGATTTCAGATCCAGGGTTGTCGAAGTAGATTTGCGCACCTTGATACTCAATGACTTTGATTGTGGGATGTTCTTCAAGCCGCTCGATACCAGCTGAACTAACGAGTGTGTTGTCCAGACCCAACGCGTAGAGAACGGGAAGATCGAAGAAGATGTCCAAATCGCTGTCATTGATCTTTATTCCGGAGAATTGGATTTGTTCAAGGTTGGGTAACCCGCGAAGGTGTCGCAAGAGATCTGGCTCGAATTGCGTCTCGCTGAAGTCCGCTGCGTAAATCGGCTGGCCAATGTCGCGTCTTAGCAATCGCACGCCTGCGCGGCTCAAGGCAAACATCGATCGTTTTTCATCAAGGCCGATGCCTTGTCCGAATCCCACGCGAGTTCCATAGAATTCCGTTCGTGAGATGCGTTGAACTTCTTGCCTTGGACCGAGAACATAAAAACCGTCGTCCACGAAGTGTCGGGGATCAGAGATGTGCAGCTTGGCACCGGGAGTTGCGGTTTGGCGGAGATATTCGACGAGGCTTCGATGGTTGTTAGGAAAGGGGACCCTTAAGTCTCCGTAGCCTCGAATCCTCTTAGGCCCGGCCTTTGTTGTGATCACACCTCGTGGCAGGTTGTCGGAATAGAGCACGGCCGAAATTGCACGGTCAGTCCAACCGAAGTAGAAGCCAACGGGAACGACCAAGAAAAGGCCTGCGATCACGGCTTCGATGCCTCTGGCTTTCAGGGCTGGTTCTGCTTTTGAAAGAATGGAATACCCGGTGATTGCAATGCAGATATTCCAGGGTATGACACTGAAGTTCCAGCCTGCCGAAACAAGGTAAGCGATGATTCCCAAGTGGAGAAATACGGCAATGACCGCTGCTACTCTTGGGCGAAACGCCGCGGTGATTCCGAGCCCAACTTCAAAAATGGCAATGGGTGCAGCGATTGTTGAACTCCAATCTGTCAAAAACGAGTTGATGCGTTGGAGTAAACCGGGGACGACGTGACCAAACCAATCGGGGGATAGAACTTTGTGCAAGCCAGCCCAAAACCAGAGGCTCACAAGCATCCAACGCCCAACGAACTCCGCCCGACGAAAGCCGCAGGCGATCATGAGCACGGCAACGGAGAGAAACTGTGGTTGAATTCGGAATTGATCAAGGAGACACGAGATTCCCAACACAATCAAATGGAGGCACGATCCAAACCGGGGAAATCGCATCGCAAGAAGTGCCGATGCGATCATGAGCCATCCAAACACGCTGCCGTAGTGTTGGCCAAAATATCCACCGAAGTAAGGGATGTTTGGCGGCTCCGCTCGAAAGCTCCAAACGGGCCAGGTGATCCATACGGCGGCAATCTGGCAGCCGGCGGCAACCAGGAGACCAACTTTCGTGTGTCGGCCGTATCGCTCTACGGTCGATAGATAATTCGACAGCGAACTTAGAATCTGTTTGACAACACCCTCCCGCAAGCGGGAGGATCGGCTAGGGAGGGTAGAGCAAGTTTTCAAACCGGTTCTTGGGCTCGCACGGTCAACAGAGCGTGCCGTGTCTCCTTGGCGTTTGTTTGAGCTAACTGGCATCAGAACTTCCGTGACACTCTCGCTAGAGGCGGCCTCATGACGATGCCACTAGTTGCGAAATCGAGTGTGACACTTCACGCAGGTTTTTCCGAGCAAGGTGATTTTTGATGTTGCAGCGTCAGTGTCTTGTTTCGAGACAGCGGCTCTCAATTCGGCGGCTCGTTTTTTGGCTTCGTCTGATAGTGCTCGGAACCGACTCGATTCACTCGAGTGCATGCGTCGGAACTCAGTCAATGAATCCAAGAGCCACTGCGTATCACTTGATA
This sequence comes from Planctomycetota bacterium, assembly GCA_039027135.1. Lineage (GTDB taxonomy): Bacteria > Planctomycetota > Planctomycetia > Pirellulales > Pirellulaceae > Rubripirellula. Next base: position 1,017 of record JBCCKZ010000211.1, on the reverse strand, counting down.
GACGAAGCCAGTTCACTTCGGAATCGTTTTTGAAGTGATGAGCGACTTGATCGTAGAAGCGGTCAATCTCTGCCATGCTATCGGTCATTGGTTGAGGCTTGACCGAAGAGCTCAGGATAGGCATTGTCTCGCTAGCCTTGATTGGTTGCCATTGCCGAACGGAATTCCAGAGTCCTGGGTAGTTCCTCGACGTGCCTGCGGTTCGCAAGACATCGATTGCAGCAGTCCGGCTGAGCTGGCCTTGTAGAAGGCCAAGAATCGCGGCCGCCGTTGGTCCTCGATGTTGCCCGTGGTGACAATGAACGTAGGTCGGCTCGGAAGAAGTGTCGGCAAAGGCCGCGAGCAACAGATGTTGCGAACGACTCACGCCTTGATAACGCAGAGGAATGTGCACGTATCGAAGGTGATATTGATTCGCTAATTCAAGGTTTGGCTGAACACCATCAACACTGACAAGAGTCCGAACCCCCTGTTGGGCCAGCCAGGCGAAGTCTGCCTCCGTCTTTGGTTCGCTTCCGCAGAACAGGCCATCAGCGACTTGGATGAATGCAGCCAAGGGAACGCCCTGTTCACGACTAAGCTTCGTTGATGAGGCTTCAGAATCCACGCGACCAACACGGACCTTGGGGGAAGTTGGCTCGGCGGCAATCCCCCCGGTGCCCGTGCCCAAAAGCAGCGTAACGGTTAGAACGGTCTTAGCGGTGGGTTTCATCACGTCCTCCACTTTACCTAGTTGCCTGGTAATGCGGGAAAGTGGATCGGTTACCATGTGGTAATTCGAACTCAATTGGCGTTAGGACGAAGCCGGAATGATCTCATCGTTACCGTGGTGGTGCAGTTTTCAAGTCTTTGAACGCATTGCGTTTACCTGCTCAACCTACCCTCCCCCTGGGAGGGTAGGCCTTTTGAACGGCCGGCGAGGGCTGAGCCAGGGACTTTGCCGCCTCGGGCCCTTTGAGGCCAACTCTCCCGGAGGGAGAGTGATTTTGGGGTTAGGAACAAAAGACTGCGAAGCCT
>JBCCKZ010000210.1:0-8469 GCA_039027135.1 Planctomycetota bacterium | reverse complement strand
GCCCCCCAGATCGCCGCCAGGAATGTAGCGCACATGAGAGTCACTGGGGCGGGCAATATGACAAGCATGAAGACAGTGATTGCCACTGCCAGAACGATCATCGGCGATGGGTAATGCGCTGGCGAAAACATCCACCAGAGCTCTTCACGCTGTCGCCAGCGCATTACCCATCGCCGATGATCGTTCTGGCAGTGGCAATCACTGTCTTCATGCTTGTCATATTGCCCGCCCCAGTGAATCTCATGTGCGCTACATTCCTGGCGGCGATCTGGGGGGCAGCCTTGGGAGCGATCCCAAACGAGAACAACCCTGGCCAACGCAAACTCCCACTTTTGCTTGCCATCAGTCCCATCCCAATCATCACGATCGCCTCGGTTCGAATCCGCAGAACCATATTCAGCGGATGCGTCATAGCCGCCTGGGTTTTCATCCTTCGGTGGACGCTCATCGCCATCTTCTATCTCTGGAACGGATCGCAACCTTCATTTCCATCCTGGCAGATAAGTCTGCTGTCGATTGTCCTTGCCATGGCAGTCATCATTACTCGGTCGCTCGCGAATCTTTGGTGGCAGCTCAGTTCCAACCGCACTCTGGAAAAGATCGTTGGAGCCTTGGGAATCATCGTGTTCGTTGGTCCATTGCTTTGGTTTGTCACCTGGACCATTGATCAGAACGATTATGAGTTGTTCCAAGAGTCCATCAGCAAAACCATTGGAAGAACGCCCGACCTACTTTTGATCGCCCTATTCGTGAAACTGACGTTCGTGTCGTTGGCGATGTTTGCCAGCTGGAAGGTCGAGCCCACAACGCCGCGTTGGATCACCAAAGTTTGCCTCTTATGGGTAGCTTGCTTCGCTGCTTTAACCGCAATTTGCTGGCCTCTGATCCCTGCTGAACTCAAGCTCGCTCCCGAAATACGAGGAAACACACATTTCGCACTCCGTCATTGGCAAGCCTCGTTTTTCCAATGCGCCGCCGTAATAGCACTCCTCATTCCGCTGGCTCGAATCGTGGGGCTTCCCCAAATTATCGCTCACGACGTCAGCAAATAAATCCGACGCGTCTTTCTTTACTCGGACATCAGAAATTTCCTAAAGTCCTTCGGGTAGGGCCGTACGGATGCGGTCGACCTCGTCCATTTCCCGGCTCTGGGCCTCGGATGTATCGTTTTCTGCTGTGTTTTCGCTATCTAAAAACTCGCTATATCGCCTTGGCGTCCGTCATTTCGGTCACGCTAGGTGTCGCGACGCTGATTGTCGTCAACAGTGTCATGGCGGGTTTCTCCGCCGAGATGCATGATCGTTTGCATGGATTGGCGTCCGACATTTTGATCGAATGCCACAGCAGCAATGGTCTTCCCAACGTTGAACATCACGTCGACACGATCCACCAAGTATGCGGTGATAAGCTCGACGGGGTGAGTGTCAGCGTTCACGTGCCAGCCATGCTGGGCATACAGCATGGCGATGACATGATGACGCGACATGTGAACCTGGTGGGGATCGATGCGAAAACCTATGACGAGGTCAGTCATTTCGGCCGATATTTGCTCCATCCGGAAAACCAAAAACACGCGAGCTTCGATCTCCGAGAAACGGGCTACGGCCCCGATCGCGAGTTCTTCCCGCACGCTGGCTGGGCCTACCGCCGCGAACGCGTCGCCATCCAACGCGAATTAGAAGCCCATCGAGCTCAATTCCGCGCCTTGAGCGACGTACAGGCGACCCCAACAATCGCTGGCCCCAGCGTATCAGTCGGCCTACCTTCCGCACTGGCTGTTGAAACGGATGGCGAAGAGATCACAGAGTTCGATCCCATGACTGAACAAATGCCAGGTCTCGTACTTGGCATCTCCACTTGCACGACGCGCTACCGCGACCCGCAGAACAACGTTCGCGACCACTACTATTGCCGACCGGGTGATGATGTCCGCATGATGTTCCCCGGAGCGGGTGATGAAGCCAAAGTCATCAGCCAAAAGTTCACCGTCGTTGACCTCTATGAATCGGGAATGAGCGAATACGACAGCACGTTCGCATTTTGCCGCCTCGAGGATCTTCAAAACTTTCGAGGGATGATTGATCCCTCAACGGGTGACCGTGCCGTAACGACGATTCAGTTAAAACTCGTCGAGGGTGCCAACTTGAATGCGGTACGCGACGCTCTGCGTTTGGTTTATCCGCCTGAAAGAATGCCTATACAGATTCAAACTTGGCGAGACATGCAAGGCCCGCTGCTTGCGGCGGTGCGTCTCGAAACAACCATCCTTAATATTCTTTTGTTCTTGATCATCGCGGTTGCCGGATTCGGTATTTTGGCGACCTTCTTCATGATCGTGGTTGAGAAGACACGCGACATCGGGACATTAAAGGCGCTCGGTGCGAGTGGAACTGGCGTCATGAGCATCTTCCTTTCTTACGGACTCCTACTTGGTATTGTCGGTAGTGGCGTGGGCCTCATCGGCGGCTTGCTATTCGTCGACAACATCAATGCCATTGCGGCAGTGATCGAGAAGATCACCGGACAAGAAGTCTTTGATCCAACGGTGTACTACTTCAGCGAGATTCCAACGATCATTTACCCGCTTACATTGGCTTGGGTGATGGCGGGTGCCGTTGCCATCGCCACAATGGCAAGCGTCCTTCCGGCCATGCGTGCGGCACGGATGAATCCGGTTCAATCACTGCGTTTCGAGTAAATCTATGCCAATCCTATCCGCGCGCGGTTTGCGAAAAAGCTATCACAAAGACCGCATCGAATTACCTGTCTTGCGAGATATCGACCTGGAGGTCACACCCGGCAAGATCACCACTCTCGTCGGTCGCAGTGGCAGTGGAAAAAGTACACTGATGCACTTGCTTGCGACGCTGGACCGTCCTGATGAAGGTGAAATCTGGTTTGGCAACCAGCGTCTCGATAATGCATCGAGACGTCGACGAGACCAGTTTCGCAATCGAGACATCGGCGTCATCTTTCAGTTCTATCACTTATTACCTGAGCTATCGGCAATCGAGAACGTAATGGCACCGGCGATGATCGGTCATAGCGCATTGGATTTTATACGTCATCGAAAATCGCTCCGCGAACATGCCGAATCGATGCTGGAAAGAGTTGGCCTGCAACATCGCATGAAGCACCGACCCACCGAGATGAGCGGAGGGGAGATGCAGCGGGCAGCCATCGCGAGAGCGCTGATGAGTGGCCCATCACTTCTCTTGGCCGATGAACCAACGGGCAACTTAGATACCGAAACCGGCGAAGAGATCTTGAAGCTTTTGCGTGGCCTGAATGAGACCGAGGGCCTGACGATCCTAATGATCACTCATGATGATTCGATCGCCGATAATGCGGATGTTCAATACCGCATGATTGATGGAATGCTCGAAAATCAAAGATTAGCCAAGGTTGCTTGAACGCCATTGTTGCACTTGATCCAAAGCAGCTGATCCGAAGGAAAGCCGCACACCAATGGTGACGCGTCGAAGCTGATTCCGCACAGCGGAAACACCGCAAATTACAAGGACGACCTGCGACGGAAGAGCAGATGCCTTAGGAGCATGAAACGTCGTGCACGCATCCCACTGACTGAGCAAGAAGAGGTTGAGCAAGCTCCTGCTGCCAAGGATGTTCACTACGTCGACTCTTTGGCAGGGCTTCAAGCACCTGACTGGGGTTCGCCTTGCAGGTGAGATCCCAGAACCGAGAAACAAACGTCTTCGAGAAAGCCAAAGGATGATTAACCGGGCCGCCACCATTGGCCATATCGCCGACCAAAGTCACTGCAGCATCGAAACCGTGATAGACAACCGAATGAAGCAGATCACGGCAATGATTGGTTGAAGGCAAGATGCCATCTACTTGGACGGCAACGACAGCTGCCGCGAGATGCTGCTGCATCACAACTTGGAGCCCGCGGCGTAGTGTTGAAGACAACCCGGCATCACCGCTGCGAAGATGTGCAAACCGAACTGGTGTCTCTCCGAGCTGACCTCTGACTGCCGTCTGTACCACACCGTCCGGCGCACCGACGACGACGCATTCTTCGCAACCAGAAGCAGTTAACCGGCTGACCTGGGTCCACAAGACTCCCCCCAGATGGTGAAAATCCAGGTCACCATCTCGCCGATCGAAATCCGTTGCTAGGACTAACCCCACGTTGCTCATCGAGAAGCTCAGCTGAACGCTACGACCAAGCGACTAAGCTTTGGCCGATTCTCAAGTGACATTCCAATTTTGACACCATAAACGAGTGACAAGTCCCGAATTCGACTGGGTGCCGCCTCAGCTTCGCCTTCATCGAATCCGATCGATGCAAACGTACGATCGGATAAGACGAGAAAACAGCTTCCATAACGATGGTCGATGGGAATCAAGCTTTTTCATGATGCCTCGATTTTTTGTCGAACACGGTCAATCTCGGCTTGCACGGCATCTCGACGCTCCTGGCGTTCGAAACTCTCGTCCCAAGCGTCGCCGGAATCAATACCACGAAGCTCTTCATGGGCTTCTAGAAGTGACTCTTCGCGTTCGAGCTCCCGCTCCAGTCGCTCGAATTGAGCCTTCGCAGAATCAGACTTCGTCGCCTTAAAGGAGCTCCTCATCTTTCCGGCGGCCTGAGTGCGAGCCATCTTCGCAACCAACATGGTCTTTCGGTTTTCGGCCTCCTTCAGTTGGTCTTCTAGCTCACGCAACGATGCCTTGAGCTTTTCGGTTTCCTTCAACTGGCCAGAGTGATTTTCTCGACATCGTTTCAAACGAGCCTCGGCTTCCAGCTTCCGTTCAGCGGCAATTTCGGCGGCATCCATCTGTTTTTTTTCAATCGCTCGTTGGCACCGCTGGGCCCAAAGCTCGAATTCTTGCTCGGCTCCTTCGACACGTTTGCGCATTTGAATTTCATCCGCGACCGCTTCGGCAATTAGGCCGCCCGTCCTTTCCAGCTCCTCTCGCATATCGCGAATGAGCTGGTGCAACATGAGTTCTGGGTCTTCAACTTTCTCGATGAGTGAATTGAGATTTGCCCGAACCAAAAGTGAAAAGGATTGGAAGTACTTCATGACAGATTCCTAAGGGGTAAAGAGGGGAAAAAGGATTCGTTGTGGGATAGATTCGGTGATTCTCAGCTCGCCCTCCCGAGGAAGAGCAAGAAACCATCACTAGTTCCAGGTCTCGAGCTTTGCGGTGAGTACACGCATTTGTGACAACAACATGTTTCGATGTCGCTCACACCACGCACCAGCACCGATGAGCGAACCGCCGACCGTGAGACCAACGAGCCATAAATTCAACCGATGATCCATGGTGACATCGACCACGATCCAAATCAGGTCGAAGGCGAGCAAGACCACGGCGGAGAGCAGTAAAGCTTTGGATCGCAGAAGGATTGCGATGACTAACAAAGCGGCTGCGATGATCAACACGATCCCCGCGGCGTAAGCGTCACCGGAAACAAGATCAACCAATGGTGGAAGCGATAAAATCGCGACTGCGAGATATTGCAGTGGCTCGTGCCATTGCTTTGGCAATCGGTCACGGAAGCGAATCTCAAGCAACAACAATGAACAGGCGGTTGGGATGGTGACCCACATGACGGAGTTCACACCACAACAAACCATATGATGCCAAAGGGCACCATTCATCAACGCAAAACCGGCGGCATAGTAGGCCGCACTACGAGTGAGCTGACCACGCGCCGTCCAAACGAGGCCGGCGATCCCTAGAGCGATCGATGTGTCGAGACCATTGAATGGCAGGCTCATCGCGAACAAACGGACGCCAGCAACCCCTACCGCAAGCAAGAAAAGAACATCGATGACCCATTGGAAATTGGGGGCGGCAATTGCTTCGCCAGCAAGGTCATGAGTGCCCATCCACCGGCGAGTTTCATCCGCTGGTTGTAATCGTGAGCCGGAGGATGCCGCGTTGCGTTTGATTTCCTCGACGCCGTGGTGCATAAACTGAAACGCGAGTGCACTCATGCCCGCAGCGATGAACCAAACCGGGCGAATCTCGATGACCGACAGCTGCCAGATCCATTCAGCTTCTGCCGTAAACCCGATGAACCAAACCAATGCCTTCACAGAGCCCATCCATGCTAGTCCCCATCGCTGACGAGGCTGCACGTGGGGCCAAAAGACGAATGCCGCAGCCAGTAACAATGGAAGCGACGTCAGATTTAGGTTCAACAATCCGATCACCACCGCGAGTGCAGCAAACGGTTTACGGAGCGAAACAATAGCCGAGCTCATTTCATCCGATGCGTCAGGACAACTCCATCGTTTCCATATCAATGGTGTCGACGCAGTCACGCATGTGACAATGGTCATCACTAGAAGGTGCCCCATCGATGGCCAGATCAAAATCGCAATCGTCGTCAGAAGAGCGGGTAACCAGACATGAATCAGTGCCTGCGAAATCAGACGCGTATTTCGCCAGCTCAACACTAAAGCCTGCAACACAGCGAGACTAAGCCCAGTCAGCCCAAGCTCGATTTCAATCACGCGAACTTCGTTCCAGACGGTTGCTTGGAATGCAATCAGTGCCGTCATCGGAATGACCACGAAAATCGTCTGCAGCATCGCAACGGTTCCAGTGACTTTGCTAAAGCCGGTTGCAAACCACAGTACTGACGGCAACCGAAAACTCCAGTTGACTGTCGCTTTCGCGATCAATCCCAATGAGATCACGACGGCGTAAGAGAGAATGAAATACTGACTCTCATTCATTGAAAGACATGCCATCGAGTGGTGGACAGCAACCAACGCAGCGCCCGCGATTCCGATCGATTCGACGAACGCCTTGCCTTTCAATCCGATCAGAAAACATCCGATCGCGTAGACGCCCAAAGCAACCAAGGCAATCGTTTGGACTCCAGCCAACGCGAAGATGACCGATGATGCCAGAAGTCCACCAGCATGCATGACAAGCCGGCCGATATCATGGGTATTGAGTTCTGAAAGATCGATGAAGAAGAGAGTCTTCATCTGGCGATTCGTTCTGGTTGAAAGACTCGGCAAGCCTTCGAACCAGTCAGAGAGTCTTTGAGAGCGGCAGACGGTGACCCCTGAGCCGATCAGCATTGGAAGTCCCCAGGACATCGAGACCGAAAGACCAAAGATCTGGTTGGCGGCCGGGATAGCTCCGAGCATCGCTCCCATCAATCCAATGATCGCGACCAAACCTCCGAACCGCGTTTCCAATCGATTTGCTTGAAGGAACCAAATGACCGCGAGAGAGCTCCAGGTCATAAAACAGGCAACCGGATGCAGGACCGAAACAGCGAGCAACACCACCGACAAACCAAGAGCCAAACTTCGTAGGACTCCCAGTGCATAAACACGATTTCGTGAGAAGAAGTGGCGATAGGCGGCCATCAATCCAACCAACACAGGAAGATAGGTGACGCCGTAGAAGGGCTTGGGCATTTGCGAATACCCCATCGCCGACGCAGCCGCATCTCTGGCCGCCAGCGCTGCAGATTGAAAGAGCAGGGGAGTGGATTGGTATGCGAGCACCCAGGCAACGATCGACAAGACCAATGTGGTTCGGTCGTCCCAGTCCAGGCTCGTGCGTCCCAAGGTCCAAGCTGCCGCGATAGCCGCGAGAACGGCTGCCAGTGCCAGGACAGGAAACGGTTCAACAAACGCCATCGCCAAGCTCAAACCCGCACACGCAGACACGATCGAAACGATCATCGGCAACGCAATTTTGACTGGCGTTTCCGTCGCTTGCTCAATCGACTCATTCCCTCGTCGATGAACGTTTAAGAGTGGTCGCGTTGTGAGCGACAGCGACAGCCCTGACGCCGCGACGAAAGTCCCGACCCACGCGATCGGAAGCAATCCACCTGATAGGATCAAGGAAACTGCGACGAACATTCCAGCCATCAGGATTGGTGGCAAGTATCCGAAGGCTTTTGGGCGATGCCCTTTTTTTTCCAACCAGAACGCGTGGCGCGTCGCTTTTATCATTCCCGCGGTAGCAACCAGCCAAACCAGTCCGACACCCAAAACCGCTATCAAAGCCGATCGGGCGATGGGCAATGCCATCGCAGCCGCCATCAGTCCAAATGCAACTTCAAAGGTGGGCTGCCGCTCGATCATCCAACGACGAAGAATCGCGGGAACCGCAAACCCCGATAGCGCGATCGGAAGTGCGATGGAGAGCCAGCTTAATGGCGATGCGAGCCAATGTGTGGCAAAGAATGTGAGCGGAATCAGTCCAAGCGTCAGACCTTCCAAGACACGAGCCGTCGATGAAAGTCCGAGACGTCGATCAACGAACTGAGACGCTACATAAATGGAGACCGTATAGGCCATCACGACGACAAATTGGATCGCACCCAACCAGTCTTGGGATGAGTGGTCGGGTGCAGGACAGAAGCGGCCAGACAAGCGAGAATTCCTAAGATACCAGTTAAGAAAGTTGAAGTTCCTCCAGAAAGAGCTTCAGAGCTTGCCGATGAAGCTGCTG
>JBCCKZ010000209.1:0-8480 GCA_039027135.1 Planctomycetota bacterium | reverse complement strand
CCCGCTCGCCCAAATCTTTGCGTTGATCCTGCTCCGCCAGCGTTCTGTCGTAGAGACCAGGTTCATCGATCGCTTGACTCAAATTCTCGAGGATGCGATCGCCGAGAGTGTATGAACCTCTTTCGGAGCCAGTTGAAGTCGGTCGAAGCAACCCTGTAACTACGGGAACAAACTTCGAAGACAGGACAAAGTCGCTGTCACTGGGTACCCAATTCATGGAACTGATAGTCAAACGCCCATTCTCATATTCGCAACTCGATAAGACCGGCAGCCCATCATCCGTAGCGGCGAGCGTCGTCCAATCGTCGTCTAACTTTAGCGGCGTCAAACGCCAAACATGAATGTTCGAAAAATTGTTGTAGGGCGGTTCGCTCAGCTGCTTCATTGCCGGATGGCCAAAATCAATTCTTGTCAGACGCCGCGGCTCGATGCTTCGCGCTTCAATATCGGGAATTCCTATATTCAAACCCAATTGTTCATTGAAGGTCTCGATCGCCTTGGCGTCCGCTCCCGATCCCATCAAAACAACCAAATGGCCGCCCAACTCGACCGTCGCTTTTAAGGCTTTCAAATCCGGCTCGCTGAGATCCAGAACTGATTCCAAATCACCAACAATCGCCAGAGGCGTCTTCTGGCTGATAAGCATCTTCAATGATTCGACCGGATCTCCCTTCGCTAACGTCGACCATTCCTCAAAGTCAACTTGCAATCCACGCACAAACACAGGCAACTTCTTTAAGAAGAAACTTGATTCCTCTGGTGCATTGTCGCGTTTCCCTTTCGTGAGAATTACAACTCTTTCAGGTTCAACAGACGGACGAATGAAAAAGAAACGGTTGTCAAACTCGTGCTCATCACCAATCAGGCGAACGCCATCTACCGCTGAAAATCCTTCGTCGGGAACGATACCCAGTTCTTCGTTCCCTTCCTCACGCTGCTGTTCTCCCAATTCGCTGACATCATCGGTATTAGGTTGACGAGTAGTTTGCGGGAGCTTCAATCGAATCGTACGTGATCGCCCTGGCAAAACCTCGACGCCCTCACGTTCTCCAACCCACTGATCCCCTTTAAAGAAGCCCACTTCGAAACGCAGAACGTTCGAATCTGCCGAGTTGACAACGCGAATACGTTCGGCGTCAGCCGATAGCGACTCATTCTCTCGGGGAGGAATCCGAATCACGCTCGCGTTACCTGCTGGTGTAGGCCTTGTGGCGTGCCAATGGACGCTCGAGCGGTCAGGCCAAGGTAATTGCTGAAACTGAGACCAACTCGCTTCCGTCTGAAGATCGCTAACAAAGTGAATATCAACCTCTTCATTCTCACGTTCAACTTGCAATCGCTTGACTTCCTCAATGATCTGTTGAGACGCGTCAAGAAGATTGCCAGAACGCCAACCGGGCTGTGCCGCTTCGTCCATCGCCGAATCCAGGTCCGCCCGAGCAGGCGTTTGGCCATCCGCTAAATCGGCCGAAACACGGTAGCTCTTAAGCGTCTCATCAAACCCATAAACCAGTAGATTTCGATCCTCAATCAGCCCGTCTCTCACTTGACGAACCACTTCCTGGACTTGCTCAAGAATTCCTTCTCGACGCATCGAGGCGCTCTGATCAATCACCAAGACGGACAAACGACTCGGCTGGTTATCAAGCGGCGTAAATGATTCGAAGAAGGGGCGGCAAAATGCAAGCACCAGCATCGTGATGGCCAATAATCGAATCAAAAGCAATAAAGGACCATCAAGCTGTCGTCTTCGCGTAACAGGGGGATCCGCCGGATCAACGAACAACGTCGAAGAAAACTCAATCGTTTCCTTCGACGTCCGCCGAATCAAATGCAAGACAAGCGGCACAGCCAATGCCGAAAGTCCCGCAAGAAAAATCGGCGCGAGCAAACTCATTTAATCGCCTCACGATCAATACTCAGAAGATCAGCTGACCGTCGCAAGCTTGCCGCCTCAAAGATCTCAATCATCTGATCAACCAACGGTTTATCAGTTCGAACACTAACGAGTGTGATTCCCAAATCATCGCAAAGGTTGCGAAGCCCCAAAGCATGAGCATCAAACTGACGATGATATTTTTCAATCGATGCGGCGTCGATGAAACGCAGCTGGCCCGACTCTCGATCTCGCAACTGACTACCCTCGGGTGCATCCAGGTGAACCTCACGGGGGTCCATTGCGCGAATCCAAAGCACCTCGTGTTCTCGCCCCGCGATCAAAGCGAGCGGCTCAGCCAACTCATCCAAAGGAATTAGGCCATCCGAAAAAAGAATCACCAACGCGCGTGAGGGCACAAGTTCCGCTACTTCTTGGAGTGCGCCCCCAATATCCGTTGCTTCTCCACGCTCTTCATTCGACAAGACCTTGAAGACCCGTGCGAGCTGGTGCGAATTCCGCGATGGAGGTACGAACGTCTCGATACTCTCGTCAAAAGTGAGAACACCCACTCGATCTCGTCGACGATGCAAGTCAAGTGCCAACGTGGCGGCGAGTGTTTGGCTGTATCGCAGTTTCGAATGCGACACCGTCTTGTAGCCCATCGATCGACTCTGATCGACGATGAGATAGACCCTTCTCGCTGTTTCATCTTCGAATTGCTTGACGCCGTAACGATCGGTGCGGCCAAATAGCTTCCAATCAATCAGCCGCGGATCATCGCCGGGCGTGTAATCGCGATACTGGCTGAACTCTATCGATGCTCCATGGTGCAAGCTCCGGTGCACGCCGCTGGACGTCGCAGCGAGAAGCGTCTGTGCTCGCCACGAAATGTCGCGAATCTGCATCAGAGCATCTGGATCAAAGACTTCCGTCATCCGTCGGTCGAAACGTTTCGCAAAAGATGATCAACCACGTCTTCAACGGTAATTTTCTTGGCTTGGGCACGATAGTTCAGCAGGACGCGGTGCCGTAGTGTCGGCGCCAGCAAGCTACGCACGTCATCAAAGCTCGCGTGATAGCGTCCGTGAAGAATCGCACGCGCCTTCGCCGTAGCGACAAGCGTCTGCGCAGCTCGCGTTCCGGCACCCCAAGAGACATTTTCGCTAACAAATGAATCCTCGTTGGTTGGAACGGGACGAGTAGCCGCGGCAAGTCGAACCGCGTATCGCGCCACGTCCGTCGCAATGGGAACACCGCGCACAACCTGTTGGAAACGCATTACATCTTCCGCCGAGAACAATGATTCGATGGGCTCGCTGACACCCGCCGTTGTCTGCATCACAACAGCCAACTCATCTTCAACAGGCAGGTAATCAACCAACACGTTGAACAAAAACCGGTCCAATTGCGCCTCGGGCAATGGATAGGTCCCCTCCATCTCAATGGGATTCTGCGTCGCCAAAACAAAGAATGGCTCACCGATGTCATGACGCTGACCGCCCGCGGTAACCTGGTGCTCCTGCATTGCCTCTAGTAGCGCCGCCTGAGTTTTTGGTGGCGTACGGTTAATCTCATCAGCCAAGACGACGTTGGCAAAGATCGGCCCAGGTGTGAACTTCAGTTCGCGGCCACCTTGCCCATCAGGCTGCAGGATCTCGGTTCCCGTAATATCCGCCGGCATGAGATCAGGCGTGAACTGAATCCTTGAGAACGAGAGCTTGAATACTTGCGAAAGGCTGCGGACAAGCAAGGTCTTCGCGAGGCCAGGAGCTCCCGTCAAAAGACAATGTCCACCGCTGAGCATGCTGATGAGAATTTGCTCAATGATCTCATCCTGGCCAACGATTGATTTGCGCAGCTGGCCCAGGATCGAATCCTTAGCTCCCAGAATCTGCTCGATGGCGGCGTTCGAATCGTGTTGGCTAGTTTCCGCTGGCACGCTGTTTTCCACTGGCAAACTGTCAGGTGCGATTACTTCTTCGGACGTGGTCATAGACCTCGATCGGGCTTTGAGAACCAGTTGCTGAATACCTGTTTTGAATGACTTTTCGCCTGAAGCTCATTCAGTGGTAGGTTTATTGTAGCCTGATCGGTCAGGCCCCACCCGGTGGGCCGGGAGTTCAAGTCGCCAATCAGAAAATGATTAGCGTGCGATTGAGGGTAAAGACCAACAAGAAAGCGGACATGCGAGCGAAAACGACATATTCAAGGAACGGTCGAACTGACGCGAAGCGGTGCGATCGCGAACGTCACTTCACCATCGCATCGACTTGTCATGTCTCGACTCCACCCATCGGCCAGCTGGCCAACGCTTACACGAATACTGGAGGAAGGCTTCAGCCGACCACGAACGAAGATCAATCGCCACCGCGAATGGGGGTTACTCTCGGCGTATCTCAAGTCACCGAAACAGGTTGCCTCATTTTGTAACAGCTCTTCTGCAGTGGCGGCTCAGATATGCAAAGCCGCCCATGTCGATTCAAAATGCCACCGGGTCATCGAACTAGGGCCCGGCAGCGGTGCAATCACCCAAAAACTGCTGCATTCGATGCCAAACAACGCGCAGCTTTTGGCGATCGAAAAGACGCAAGCTCTGGCCGACAAGCTTTTGACCCAAAGAGATCCACGGGTCCGTGTCATCGTCGACGATGCATCACAACTGGTCAAACATCGCCGTTCTGCCGGTTGGGAACATTGTGACGCCGTGGTCTCGGGCATTCCTTTCTCATACCTCGCCCCGGAAACGGCTTCCCGTATCGTTACCCAGGTACACGAGGCTCTGCGAGTTGGTGGAAAGTTTGTTGCCTATCAATTGCATGCTGACGTCTCTCACTACGCAAACCCGGTGTTCGGGCCAGGCGAAGTCGTCTGGGAATGGCGGAATATGCCCCCGCTTCGGATCTTTACTTGGACGAAACGTTGACGACTTTTGATCGAGCCCATGGTTCAGGAAATGATCAGCACGCCCGATAAATCGCGTTAAACGGCTGCCTTGCCACTCGATCGAGATGTGAACGAGTACTCGAGAAGCGATAAGTTCGCGATTCAACAATGGGGCTTTGGGAAACACTGGCAACTTACGTCGTTGAACTGAATCCCATCCGCTACGATGCGCAAAAATATTCCGTTACGCTAAATTTGAGCTAGTCAGTTTAGATGGTACGTTACGGCCTGAGCGTCTCTGTGCCTTTAGGCGGAGAAATGCCTCAGCAGGCATGAATTGCACTTCCCAGTGCGGTTTAATACCCCACAAGGGTGGGGCCAGCCTGACCTGAACACAAAAACAGGAGACTGCTTTGTCGTTATCGGTAATCGACCATCCCAATGAGAAGGGGATGGCACTTCCGTCGGCCATTGAACAAACCCACACAACGAGCGAGCGACGATTGGAGCCGCTGAAAATTTCGCTGATCAGCTTGCACGGACTGATTCGCGGCAAGGATTTAGAACTAGGACACGACGCCGATACCGGCGGACAGACAAAATATGTTCTCGAATTAGCTCACGAGCTTGCAAAGCACGAGAATGTTGAATCGGTCGAATTGCTCACTCGACAGATCATTGATCCATCAGTCAGTGATGACTATGCCCAGCTCGAAGAGCCCATCGCAGAGAACGCGAAGATCGTTCGTATTCCCTTCGGGCCCAAACGCTACCTCAGGAAGGAAGCTCTCTGGCCCTACATCGAGTTCTTTGTCGATCAATGTTTGGCTCATTATCGACGCGTTGGAGTCCCGTCGATCATTCACGGACACTATGCCGACGCTGGACTCGCCGGCGCTGAACTAGCCAACCTACTACACGTTCCGTTTCTGTTTACCGGACACTCGTTAGGGAGAGTCAAACGCCAACGACTTTCGCTAGGCAAACAATCACCGCAGACCCTTGAAAAGAAGTATCGATTTACGCAGCGTATCGAAGCGGAGGAAACAGCGCTTGAAACCGCTACCATGGTGATCACTTCGACTCACCAAGAGATTGAACAGCAGTACGAGCTCTACGATCACTATCAACCTGATCGAATGGAGGTGATTCCACCGGGCGTTGACCTGAGCCGATTCTCGCCACCCAGTGAGGAACACGATCAACCGGAGATTGCGAGCGACATCGAACGGTTTCTCCACGATCCAACCAAGCCATTCATCCTGGCCGTGGCCCGACCCGACGAGCGAAAGAATCTGACCAAGCTCGTTGAAGTTTATGGACGGAGCCCCGCTCTTCGAAAGGTGGCCAATCTGGTGCTAGTGATGGGCACACGCGATGACTTTAGCGAGCTGCCTCGAGGCCAGAAGTCCGTCATCCAAAACGTGCTCCACTCCGTCGACAAGTACGATCTTTACGGCAAGGTGGCTTATCCCAAACACCATCAGCCTGACGACATCCCCGATCTTTATCGATGGGCAGCTTCGAAACGAGGTGTCTTCATCAACCCCGCGTTAACGGAGCCTTTTGGGCTGACACTGCTAGAAGCGGGCGCCACGGGTCTTCCTATCGTGGCGACCAACGACGGTGGACCAAGGGACATCATTGGCAACTGCGAAAATGGACTCTTGATCGATCCTCTTGATGGATCGGAAATCGAGCGTGCCTTACTACGAATGCTGGTTGATGATGGCCAGTGGGACCAGTGCTCTGCGAAAGGCGTCGAGGGTACCCGCAAGCATTACTCCTGGTCTAACCACGTCGACCGATACATACGCGATGTTCGTGATATCGTGGGACACACTGCGGTGCCAGCACTCGTTTCGGCTCCCCGCGTCCGAAGGCTCCCGGAATTTGACCGGATCATTATGGCCGACTTGGACAATACGTTGACCGGTGATTCGGAGGCTCTAGAAGATTTCATCGATTTGATCAACGAACACGAGCACATTGGGTTTGCGATTTCAACGGGACGCCGGCTCGATTCGGCAATGAAGTTGATCGACGGTTTGAATCTGCCCAAACCCGATCTGATCGAAACGGATTCCGGAACGCAGCTCCACTATGGACCGGATCTAAGACCCGACCGAACGTGGCGGAAACAGATTGGCTTTGCTTGGAATGCTCAGGCCGTACGCGAAGCAATCGGAACCATGGATGGCGTGAAGCTTCAAAAAGAGGAGTTCCAATCCGAATTCAAGGTTAGCTTCACCCTCGACGAGGCCAACCGTCCCTCAATCCGAGCCATCAAGAAACGCCTGCGAGAAATGGGCGTCCGCGCGAAACCGGTCGTTTCTCTCGGACATTTTCTCGATATCATTCCGGTTCGTGGCGGTAGTGAGTTTTCCACCAGGCATGTTCTTTACAAGTGGGGATTTTCCGCTGAGAACTTGCTTGTCGCCGGCGATTGCGGTAACGACATTGGAATGATGCTCGGTCGATCACTCGGTGTGGTGGTCGCCAACCACGGTCCCGAGATGGAGACGCTCCGGTCGCGACCGCGAGTCTTCTTCGCCTCGCAACCACATGCTCGCGGGGTGCTCGAGGGCATTGAATACTACAATTTCCTAGGAAATATCCGCATCCCGAATGATCTCGTCGAAGCTTAATGGTCATGCCCCGATCGATCCCCAAGCATCGATCGAAGCAAACCTGAGCTTTGAAGCGGATCTCTCACGGCGCCGTCTCCAGCCACGGTTGGAGGCTTTCTGGCAAGAGCATCAGACCTCCGAGGAGATGATCGGAGAGTTCAATCGACGGCTCGATGAGTATTGGCGCGAATTATTTGTGCTGCTGCATGACATCTACGGTGATCGGTACGACTTCTTTTATCACCTCGAGCAAATTCTGCTAACGACGGCACGGGCCTATGTCGAACGGCCCGAAGAACTTCGCCAGCTCGACCGAAGACGTGAGATCGAACCCGCCTGGTTTGAATCCGAACGCTTGGTTGGCGGCGCGTTGTACGTCGATTTGTTCAGCGAAAATCTTGGCAAGCTCAGGGACCAGATCGATTACTTCAAAGACCTTGGGCTAACTTACCTGCACTTGATGCCATTGTTTGCGGTCCGCCCCGGAAACAACGACGGTGGCTACGCCATCAGCAACTATCGAAGTGTTGACCCGCGACTAGGAACAATCGAAGACCTCCGACTGCTTGCGGCGGATCTGCGTGACGCGGGTATTTCGCTTGTCTTGGACTTTGTGTTCAACCACACCGCTGATGATCATGCGTGGGCCCAGGCGGCTCAATCCGGCGATCGTGAGTACCAACAGTTCTACTACATCTTTCCCGATAGGCGGCTTCCCGATCAGTATGAGACTTCGCTTCGTGAAATCTTTCCGACGGTTCGTAGAGGAAATTTCACCTGGCACGATGGAATCCAGTCATGGATTTGGACGACATTTAACTCCTTTCAATGGGATTTGAACTACAGCAACCCTGCCGTCTTTCGCGCCATGGCCGAAGAGATGTTTTCGATCGCTGGCAACGGTGTCGATATCCTACGTCTTGATGCCGTTGCGTTCATCTGGAAACGCATGGGAACTTCGTGTGAAAATCTTCCCGAAGCTCACACCATCATCAAAGCATTCAACCGGCTTACACGAATCGCGATGCCAGGTTTACTGTTCAAGTCGGAAGCGATCGTCCATCCGGATGATGTCGTGAAGTACGTTG
>JBCCKZ010000208.1:0-8505 GCA_039027135.1 Planctomycetota bacterium | reverse complement strand
TGCAAATGGGCTTGAACGGTCCAGACGGTCGTCCGACGCAGGCTCCTCCATCGATGGCTGCTGGTGGGATGCCGCCTGGTGGCGCATCAATCGGGGGTGGAGGATCATCCCCCAGCTTGGCGCCCAGCCCGGGCAGCCCTGCCAGCGGTGGCGGCGACTCAGGTGGGCTTTGGACTCCAGGTGGTGGATCACCCAGCGGTGGCACTTCAGGAGGTGGAAATTCAGGTGGCGGCAGCAAGCTTTGGGTGCCAGGTGAATGAGCCAATCATTTGATGCCGCCGATGAGCGCTTCATGTGGGAGGCAATTGATTTGGCGCGTCAGGGTGAAGGTTACGTCGAACCCAATCCCATGGTCGGCTGTGTCATTGTCGAAGATGGCGAGATCATTGGAAAAGGATTCCACGAGCGTTACGGCGGGCCCCATGCTGAGGTCAACGGACTTGCCGATGCCGGCTCAGATAGAGATCTCTCGAACGCAACGATCTATGTGACCCTTGAGCCGTGCTGCCACACCGGCAAGACACCGCCATGCACCCGAGCCATCATACGGAGCGGTATTCGCAAGGTTGTCGTGGCATGCGAAGACCCATCGGATAAAGTGGCGGGGAAGGGAATTCAAGCTCTTCGGGCGGACGGAATCAGTGTTAGCGTTGGTGTGCTTGAGACTGAGGCCCAAGATCTCATTCGACCATTCATAAAAGTCGTGACCCAGGGTCTTCCCTATGTCATCGCGAAATGGGCTATGTCCATCGATGGTGCGATCGCAACAAGCACCGGAGAGAGCCAATGGATCAGCGGCCCCGAAAGTAGGCTTAAAGCTCACCAACTTCGGTCTCGGGTTGATGCGATCGTCGTTGGTCACGGAACGCTGCGTCACGATGACCCATCCTTGACTACAAGACTACCCGACGGCCAAACCTGCCCCAGGCAAGCTCGACGGGTTGTCATGGTTCGCCAAAGTCTTCCCGAGTCGAGGCACCGAGTGTTTCATGCCGCCGATGCCGAGCCCGCTATCGTTTTAGCCCCTGATTCCCTACCAGAAGCGTCTGAGGGATCTAGTACGGACAGCTTCGAGCTCCACCAAGTCGACACAACATCCGAGACTTTCGAGCGGTCCACCCTTCGCAAACTAGCCTCCTTGAACTGTACAAATGTGATGATCGAGGGAGGCGGAAAGCTGCTGGGACAGTTCTTTGATCAAGATCTGGTGGATGAGATTCACGTTTACATGGGCCCCAAGATCATCGGTAGCGTTAAAGCCATTCGCCCCGTCGGTGGCGTAGGCAACATAAACCTTGTCGATTGCGAGCTTTACGACCTCTTAGAAGTCAGCCGATTGGGGAGCGACATTTTCGCCCGTTACGGGCGGATCAGGTCCCCAAAAGAAAGTTCTTGAAGGATTCGCCTTACATCCGCCGGTTTTTTTTCCGATAACCGACTTTGGACTCGTCGGCCTAAGCCCGATGGGGCCGGCCGAAGCGTCCAATGTATTTCGGAACCCGCAACCACGAGGGTTGGGATGAATTGGCGTGTAGTGCTTGCCGTAATCGGCTTGTCCATCGAGGGCGTCTCGGTGTGGAGTCAAACACCTCAAAGGGTGTTTTCGAACGACTCGCCCCCGCCCGTGGCTGAGCGTCCCGAATCGACTCGCCAGCCTATGACGCCCGAGCCCGCCGCTCCGGTGCTTCTACGTGGCTCAGGTGGTGCCCGCTTTCTTCTGACCGGGGGGCGAATCGTGCTCGATCCCCCAAGACACCGCAAGGGCTCCCAGGTCGTTAAGCAGCCGAACTTATACGAGAGCATCACGATTGACTCTCACGCTGGGATGCCATCGGTACATTACGTGTATCGCAGTCAATCGAGATCACTCATCCTGACGGCAATGGCCCCCGGATCTCTACGCATTGAATCTCGCCTGGAGAATGAAAAGGACTTCGTTTACCTCGAGCAAGTTCCCGGCTGCGACGTGCGTATGCACCATCAATCAAATAACCAAACCAACGAATGCACCGGTGCGACTCTAATGCACTTGTGTGCCTCCAATGGCGTTATTGTTAAAAAACACTTTGAGGCACTCTTTTCGAGGATGCTGCGTATTGACTCGTTTGACGAATTCTCACAAACGGTATTGAAACGTTGCCGCGAGGAAGCGAATCAGATTGACCGAAACGAGTTTGCCACGGCGGCTCTGATCGACCAGCTGGGCAGTCGAAAACACGCCGAACGACATCAGGCAACACGCGAACTGATCGCTCTTGGGCTGCCAGCCATTTCAGACATTGAGAGAGCGATTCGAACGACTCGCGAAACCGAGACTAGAAGCCGACTCACGATGATCAAAGAACGTATTACTCGGCAGAAAGTTGACACGGTCGGGACCCTGGTCGCCCGCCTAACGCATGATCAAGGATTCATGCAAATCGCAATGTCAGATGGAGGGCGATAACGCAACGAGTTGATAACGCAATGAGTTAATAGTCACTCGATCGGTATTGGATATTTGCCTGGCCACTCTTGCAGGTCCGTCCAATCAACGTCTAATGAACTCGTGATCGCCAAGAAGATCGAGAACCGCGTCAACACATTCATCAATGCTCTGCGTCGAAGCATCAACCATGAGATCCGGCTCTACGGGCGGCTCGTAGCTGAAGTTGACACCAGGAAAGTTAGACGACCCGCCTGTTTCCGCGGCCGCATATTGGCCACTTCGGTCACGCGAGACACAAACTTCTTGAGGTGTAGCCACGTGAACGATGAGTGTCCTCCCATCACCAATGAGCTTCTTTGCTTTCTGCCTGACTTCTTCCTTCGGGGCGACGATTGCCAAGACGCAAATCAAACCTGCATCATTCATTGACGCAGCGACATGTGAAGCGCGGCGCAGATTTTCACTGCGATCGTCGGCACTATAACCCAGGTCTTTCGACAAACCTCGTCGAAGGTACTTGCCGTCAAGCACCATGGCGGCTCGCCCCGCATCGAACAGCCGTCGCTCGACACCTTGAGCGATCGTTGTCTTTCCGCTCCCCGTGAGCCCCGTCAAAAGAACAGTCGCTGGCTTTTGGCCAAATCGAGCTTCACGCTCTTCCGCTTCAACAGTCGAAAGACTATCCGTGCTTCCAGATTGTTCTTCATCATCCCACACAGTGCGTGATTGTTCATCACCACCGCGATCTAGAATCATTCCCGCGGCTACCGTTGCATTAGTGATGCGATCGATAACGATGAATGCACCCGTGCCATGATTCTTTCGATAAGCATCAAAATGCAGCGGTGCAGTCACCGACATCTTCACGCGACCTATCTCATTTAGGTCCAACGACGGCGCTGGACTTCGGTGCAACGTGTTGACGTCCACCTTGTAGGAGAGCGTCTCGATAGTGCCGGGCACGGTCTGCGTGGTGTGCTTTACCAGGTAGGTCTTCCCCGGGACCATGGATTCATCATTCATCCAGACCAGCATCGCATCAAAGCGATCTGACGTTTTGGGGATATTCCCAGGACGAACCAGCATGTCACCTCGTGACGCATCGATTTCATCTTCAAGCGTAAGCGTTACCGATAACGGAGCAAATGCTTCATCCAGATCACCGTCATACGTCACAATAGACTTGACTTTTGACTTCTGCCGGCTGGGAAGCACCATCACTTCTTCGCCAGGTCGAATAATGCCGGAGGCAATCGTCCCCGCGAAACCTCGAAAGTCTAGGTTGGGTCGAGTGACAAGTTGAACGGGCAGTCGAAAGTCAGTCAGGTTGCGATCGCTACCGATATAAACCGTTTCCAAAAGGTTCATCAGCGTCGATCCGCTATACCAAGGCATCGCCTCGGATCGATCAACGACGTTGTCACCATTGAGTGCGCTAATGGGGATGAAATGAAGATCGGGAAGATCTAAACGGGTGGCAAAAGCTCGGTACTCGTCGCAGATGGCGTCAAATTTGGATTGATCAAAGTCAATCAAGTCCATTTTGTTGATCGCGACAACGACGTGCCGAATCCCCAATAGGGATACGATGAAGGAGTGCCGTTTGGTTTGGGTCATCACTCCATGGCGAGCATCGATCATCAGGATCGCCAGGTCCGCCGTACTTCCGCCCGTTGCCATATTGCGGGTGTACTGCTCATGACCCGGCGTATCGGCAATGATGAACTTGCGTTTTGCCGTGCTGAAATACCGATAGGCAACATCGATGGTGATGCCCTGTTCGCGCTCAGCCTTCAAGCCATCTGTTAGAAGGGCGGGATCAAAATCACCACCGGTTGTGCCAACCACCTTTGAATCAGCTTCGATCTGCGCCAGCTGATCTTCGTAGATCATCTTGCTGTCGTATAGCAGACGACCGATCAGCGTTGACTTTCCATCATCCACGCTACCGCAAGTGATGAAACGCAAGAGCTGCTTGTTCTCATGCTGCTTTAGATAGGCGTTTATGTCGGTAGCGATTAGGTCAGATTGATGTGACATCTTTAGAAGTAACCTCGTCGTTTCTTCTCTTCCATACCGGCACCACCTTCGTCCTGGTCGATGATTCGGCCTTGCCTTTCAGACGTGGTGGCCAGAAGCATCTCTTGTATGACGTCCACTAGATCAGTCGCATCTGATTCGACGGCGCCAGAGAGTGGATAGCAACCCAAAGTTCGGAATCGGACCATGCGAGTCTCCTCCACCTCACCAGGCAACAGAGGCATGCGATCATCATCACGCATCAGCAGCAAACCGTTGCGATTGACGACTGGCCGTGGCGCGGACAGATAAAGCGGTACGATAGGAATCTTCTCAAGATGGATGTACTGCCAAACATCCAACTCAGTCCAGTTGCTCATCGGAAAAACCCGAATCGACTCTCCCTTGTTGACGCGTGCGTTGTACAAGTTCCATAGTTCGGGCCGCTGATTCTTCGGATCCCAGCGATGCGACTTGTCTCTAAAAGAAAACACTCTTTCTTTAGCTCGTGATTTCTCTTCATCACGACGAGCACCTCCGAAAGCAGCATCGAAACCATGTTTGTCCAACGCAGCCTTAAGAGCGTCGGTTTTCATGATCTCGGTATGTCGCTCACTGTCTTCCCAAGGCTTGATCCCGTGCTTGAGACCCTCCTTGTTAATGTGAACAATGAGCTCCAGCCCGAGCTCTTTAGCGACATAATTATCGCGAAATTTATACATGTCCTGGAATTTCCAGGTCGTGTCGACATGCAGCAAAGGGAAGGGTGGCTTGGCCGGCGCGAAAGCTTTGAGAGCTAGGTGGAGCAAGACAGCCGAATCCTTCCCAACGCTGTAAAGCATCACGGGATTTGAGAATTCAGTCGCCACCTCGCGGAAAATATGGATGCTTTCCGCTTCGAGTTGCTTGAGGTGAGTGAGGTTGTAATCAGACATTCGAGACGTCGCGAAACTCCGAATCGTGCGTGAGGCATTTTTTCCCGAGCGAGCTGCTGAGTATAAAAGCCTCAACCTCAAACGCCAGATCACGCTTCACAAACGATCCGGGGCTTCGCAAACGAACCGGTGCTTTGCTGGCCAGCGAACCGGTACTTTACTGGCCAGCGAAACCGGCCACTAAGAACTCTGCGGTCGCTAAACCGCCCATTTAGAATGGGGCTGACAGGAATCGAACCTGCACTCCCGAAGGAACTGGATCCTAAATCCAGCGCGTCTGCCAGTTCCGCCACAGCCCCCAGTCACACATCGCTGTGACCGGTGTTATTTGTCTTCTTCGGTGACGGTCGGCACAACCCACACCTTTACCGCAGCATCGACTTCGCTGTGGAGATGAACCTTCACAGTGTAGAGCCCCAACTCTTTGATGGGACCCTCGAGCCGAATCTGGTCGGTCGCCAGAGTGAACCCGGCTGCCTTCAGAGCGTCAACAATTTCGTGAGGACCAACACTTCCGTATAGCTGACCATCGTCATTTGCATTGGCCTCGATCGACAACGACTGCTTACCAAGATCGTCGGCCAAACGACGGAAACCACTGAGCTTAGCCAATTCGATCGCTCGCAGCTTTTCACGGTGCTTCTCCACCATACGCTTGTGATGATCGGTGGCAATTGTCGCCAATCCCTGAGGCAAGAGATAGTTGAGGGCGTAGCCGTTACGAACTTCTACGATATCACCTTGTTTGCCGAGATTCTCCACATTGTGGATCAATAGCAACTGAACGCCGCCGTTCTCTCCCTTGGGAAGTCTCTTAAATATCGTGTTGCGTTTGCGGGTTGCGGACATCGGATAGGTTGTTGGGATGGTGTTTGTTGTGTTCTTGTTCGAAATGGTTAGTAGCGGAAGCTAGCCTAGAACGGAATATCTGGTTCTTCGTAGCTGGGACTGCTTCCCGTGGGATTTGCTTCACCAGCACCTGCAGTGGCCGTTGCCGCCGAACCCTCCGAGTAACCATATGACTCGTCAGGGGTTTGGCCACCTTGCGACGGAGAGCTCGCGGAGGCCGAACCACCACCTCGAGGGGCACCTTCGGCGCGGGTTCCGAGCATCTGCATGCGATCACAAATGACCTTCAGCTTGCTTCGTTTCTGGCCGTCTTGCTCCCAGCGATCCTGCTTTAGTCGACCCTCAACGAGGATTGGCGAGCCTTTTCCAAGGTACTCGCTTGCCACCTCGGCGGTCCTTCCAAAAAGCGTGATGTCGATAAAGCTAACTTCATCAACCCAGTCGCCCGACTGGTTCTTTCGACGCTCATTGACGGCGATCGCGATGTCTGCCACCGCCATACCACCGGGTGTGTATCGCAGCTCGATGTCGCGGGTGATGTTACCCACGAGTACGACTCGGTTGTAGCTAGCCATGCGAGGGAAGGGGATTGCGGGACGTTGGAAAACTCAGGGGGCTCAGACGCCAGCGGCCTCGGGCTTCTCGGCTTCTTCACCTTCAGCCGATTCTGACGGAGTCGACATCTGGATCGTTTCTCCACGAGCGTTCGAGAGAATCGGTTCAACCAAACGAGGATCGAGCTTGATCGTGAGGCTTCGCAAAACGGGCTCGGCTAGCTGGAGGGCACGATTCATCGGCGTGACCATGTCTCCCTCGCCCTCGAAATAGACCAACCAATAAGTTCCTTTCTGGTGCTTTTTGATTGGATATGCGAGCTTTTGCTCCATCCAGAGGCGACTGACTTGCACGTCGCCGCCTGCCTCCGTGACGATTGTCTCAATTTGCTTCCCAATTCCATTGGGATCGCGAGCGTAATGATTGCTGTCGAGAATCAGAAGTGTTTCGTAAGTGCTCTTTGCCACAGCAGAAAAAGGGGTGCCGGGGAACGTAACTAGTTTCAACAAAAGGGATTTTGGACGCGGGAGTGTAACAATGGACGTAATTTGCCGTTAGCCCCAAAAATTGGAAATTTTGCTTGCCTTCGACGCTCAAAGGCGAGATGGTTGGGAAGAGAAACTGAGAACCCATGCTGAGATGCCTGAGACGTTGTTGATTGAACCTTTTCCGCTGGCCGCGATGACCCTTCCGCTGGCAGCCTATTTCGGTCTCCAGGCAATGCTACGCTTCTCTGGCCAAACACTTGTTACGACGGGCAGTCGGGAGTTTCTGACGCTGAGTTTCGCTGTTTCAGGCTTTGTTTTACTGGGCCCCGCGGAGCTATTCTTCCCGGCAGGAGCCCAGGCTGCTTACGGTCCAGTCGTTTGGATCGCAATAGCCGTGCTTTACCTCCTCGTTGTCTGCATGATCGCAATCTCGTCAAAACCTTATTTGGCGATTTACGGCCAATCCGATCTCGCTAGCCTCCCACACGTTGCCGCCGCGGCACATGCTTTGGACGAGAACGCCACCGTAGATTCCGATCGACTCCAGATCGACCTTCCGACCCTCCGCATTCGAATCAAGGTAGAGTCGCTCAACTCTCACTTTTACACCCGAGTCGAGAGCTTCGAGTCAGTGCCTCCGGGAGCCTTTTGGGGACAACTCCTGGCCCAGCTCAGAAAACAGGACTTTGGTGCCAGCCACCCTCAAGTCACGTCACACCCTCGTATTCAAGAACGGTCGGCCTGGTGGCTCGCTGCCACGGCGCTGCTTCTTCTATTCGTTGTCGGAGCAGTCGCAGCTGGACAGCCTGAACAGATGCTCAGCGGATTTCGCGAGTGGTTCTACCGAGCCCCTTGACGAAAAAATGCGGAAGAAAGTATTGTTCGGGATTCGTTCGGCGACTCTTCTAACGCGGATTAAGAGGCGTCTGCCGCTGGTCAGCGTAGCTTTAATTGGCAGAGCATCGCATTCGTAATGCGAGGGTTGCGGGTTCGAGTCCCGCCGCTGGCTTTCCTGTTTCTGGTACCACCTCACGCTTCCATCGGCGAATCATTTTGATCTTCGCGGCGATGGAACTGGAGAATTGTTTTTCATGAGCGAAGTCGAACTCGAAGTCATCGACCTCAAAGACATGATCCTGTCGAACAACTCGTTCGGCCCCGCTGATGTCGCCAATATACGCGCGGCCATCGCGGAGAATTATGGCCATTTCGGAGAACTGCGAGACGCAGT
>JBCCKZ010000207.1:0-8523 GCA_039027135.1 Planctomycetota bacterium | reverse complement strand
TGTTGGTCTTCCATGGGAAACCGACGGTTCAATTCATCAAGAACCATCGCCGGCTGATTAATTTCAATGCCCGCTCGCGTGCGTCGTGCTGGCAATGACGTTTCGGTTATGTCGCCCGCTAGTGCACGGCCGACGGCCACGGAGAGTAGTGAAGACGCAACTCCGTGCCCCGACACGTCGACGACGAACAACGCTAGATGATCATCATCGAGCATAAAGCAGTTCAGAAAGTCGCCGGCTAATTCATCGCATGGCTGGTAACGCCAGGCGAGGCTGGCACGATCATCCGGGCTATCTCGACGTTTGGGAAGAAGCGAATGTTGTACCTTGGCAGCCGCGTCCAAGTCACGCTTCATACGTTCATTCAGTTGTTGCAAATTGTAGTTGTTCTTTGCCAGTGATTCTTTGGCAAGCGTGAGGTCCTCGTTGCTCTGCTGTAGCTCGTGATTCTTCTGGACGGCGTTCTCGAAAGTGCTGATGAGCAGATTGAGAGTCTGTTGACGCCCGGAACGCACTTGGTACTCACGCTGGCCAATGGTCACCGAAAGCGGCTCAGACGGCTCCTCGGGATCCGCTAGAGCCAATCGGTTCGAATGTTCTAGCAGTGCGTTCATCCTCGCGACGAGCTGATCAGTTCGATACGGTTTCGTGACGTAGTTGTCCGCACCGCAATCCAGTCCTCGGATGATGTCTTCCGGGTCTGAAAGTGTCGACAAAAGGATGAATGGAATGGACTTAAGGTCAGGATGCGTTTTGATGCGACGACAAAATCCATATCCATCGAGGACGGGCATCTCGATATCTGAGACGATTAAGTGTGGCTTGTCTTGCTTGGCTAATTCGTAGGCGGCCTGGCCATCCATACCGTGGCTGACGCGGTATCCAAGTTGCATCAATTGGTCAATTAGGATCCTCGCTTGCAGACGATTGTCTTCCGCGATCAAAATATGTTGCTCGCTCATGAGATCGCCTCCGAACGTATTGGCTGCGGTGGACCAAAGCGATGGACATGTCGGTGGATGGCGGGCGCGATTTTTCCAAGCGGCAGGACACGGTCGACTAATCCCGCCTCGATGACGGCTTTAGGCATTCCAAACACATCGCTCGTCGTTTCGTCTTGCGCGAATACGTGTCCGCCAAGTTGCACGAGTTGCCGACATCCCTCCAAGCCATCACGCCCCATACCGGTGATGATGACGGTCAATACACTACCACCCATGATTCGGGCGGCTGACTCGAGTGTGACGTCCACCGATGGACAGCAACCATGGTGTCTCGGGCCTTCCACAACGTTGACACGCCAAGAAGCGGAAGTGCCCACAATCTCCGCGTGGCGTCCACCTGGTGCGATGTAGAGGCAAGCCGGATCAAGCGTTTGCTGGCCATCATGTAGCTCACAAACGCGAATCGCCACCTCGTCGTTCAAACGCGCGGCCATTGTTGAGGTGAATTGTGCCGGCATGTGCTGGACCATCAAGATTGGTACTCGAAGCGATGAATCAAGTCGCGTGGCAATGTGTCGAACTGCCCTTGGGCCCCCGGTTGATCCACCGATGATCACCAGGTCACAACGGTGTTTCTGGGTGTTGATCAGTTCGGGAGAACGAGCCTCCAGATTGGTCGAGAGATCGCTCGCAATGTTTGCGCGGGAATTTGAACCGTGCGTTTTGGAAAGAAATTTCTCTCGGAAGGCCGCGATTTTCTCGCGCAGAAGCGAGTCGAGCAGCTCTGTTCCGGTGCCTGGGCCATCCATGGCAGGTTTACAAATGAAATCAAACGCGCCGAGGTAGAGAGCCTCCAGTGTTTCTTTCGCGCCAGCATGAGTGAGTGAACTGACCATCAGGATTTCTGGAACCCAGTGATTTTCCTTAGCTCGTGTCTTGAGCTCCTGGAGTGTTTGCAGCCCGTTGAGTTTGGGCATTTCGATGTCGAGAGTTACCAGGTCAGGTTGAAGTTTTCGGATTTGCTCGAGAGCCTCGCTCCCATCCGAAGCGGTGCCAACCACACGGATTCCGGGAATCGTTGCCAGCAGATCGCGAATCATCGTGCGATAAAAACGCACATCATCGACGACCAGCACAGATAGGCCATTGTCTGAAATTGCGTTTCGATTGATGTCGTCAGACACTGACACTGAGTCGCTGGTTAAGTTCACCCACATCGAGAATGAGAGCAACGCTGCCGTCTCCCATGATGCTCGCGCCGGCAAGTCCGGGAACGTCTGTGAAATTCTGACGTAGAGATTTCACAACGATGTCCCGAATTCCAATCGCCTGGTCGATCAAGATTCCAAAAGACTCTTCGCCTGCGCGAACGACGGCAATCTCATTGGATGACTGTAAAACTTCGGGTCGTTCGCTGAAGCCAACCGATTTGATATGGTTGAAGTCCATCAGTTCGCTCAAGTTGACGCACCGGAGGTACTTTCCGCGCAGCTCGAAGGTGTGTTGTTGTCCCAGTTGGATTGACTTTGCTTGATCGACCGAAACGATCTCATCAAGATGATCCATTGGTATTGCCATCGAAACACCGTGGGCCTCAATCAACAACGCTTGGATAATCGCCATGGTCAGCGGCAGGCGGATGATGAACTTGGTGCCCTGACCCACTTGTGATTCGCACTCAACCGTTCCACCGACCGAGCGAACGGTTGATCGAACGATATCCATGCCGACACCTCGTCCAGAAACATCCGACACTTCGGTCGCGGTACTGAATCCAGGTTGCCAAATTAATGCCACGATCTGTCCGTCGGCAAGTTGCTCGGCTTCGGCGGTATCGATGAGGCCTCGCTGGATTGCTTTTTGCTTCACACGTTCAACATCAACTCCGCCTCCGTCGTCCTCGATTTCAATCACGACCGAGTTGCCACGGTGCGAAGCTCTCAGACGAATCGTAGCGTCACTCGTCTTGCCGCTTGCTTCGCGCTGTGATGGAGTCTCGATGCCATGGTCAACGCTGTTACGGATCAGGTGTAATAGCGGATCCGCCAGAGCATCCACCATGCGTTTGTCGAGCTCAGTTGCTTCGCCTTCGACGATTAGATTGATTGATTTCGAACAGGCTCGACTTAGGTCACGCACCGTTCGCTTAAAGCGATTTAACAAGGGACCGATGGGAACCATCCGAGTCGAAAGCACGCCCCGCTGCAGCGAAGAACTTACCGAATGAAGGCGATCGACCGTCTCTTCAAGGCGTGAAATGCGACGTTGGCCCGCTTGGAGGCCAGAGTTCTGAGTGACGACGCTCTGCCGGATCGCTTGAACCTGGTTGAGCAGGTCCTCGCGAGCGCGGTCGGGACGCATCAGCTCTTGGGCTAGGCTTTGAAGTGCCTGGTCGATGCTGGAGGAGAAACCCGCGCCTGTCGCGGCTTGGAGATCTTCTTGCAAACGTTCGACGAGCGACTCGAACTCGGCTCGGTTGACGACGAGCTCACCGGTCAAGTTCATCAAGTCATCAAGGCGTCCCGTCTCAACACGCATCGTTTCAACAATGCCACTCGACTGCTCTTTCGATGTGTCGCCTCCAGGGGTGGTGGTTTGTTTCGGGGGGATCGAAGACGGTTCAATGGCGGTTGGTCGGGTGGTCTTTGGTATTGGAACTGAAGAAAGAGGTTCGGTCTCCTCTGAAGCGATTGACGCTCTTTGCCATTGATGAAGTGGTTCGGTGGACTGGCCGTGCGGAAGCTGAATGATTAATGATCGAGGACAAGAATCATCTTGACAAATGAGTTCCTCGATCGATGGAAAAGGCTTGTCCGTTGACAGAATGACATCGAATGCAAAGGTGTCTGTTGAATCATGAAGGACTTCAAGTTCGTCAATCTCTGGGCGTGTGGCCCTTACGATGCCAAGGCTCTCGAGCCGAGTCGCCAACTTGGCGATCTCTTCAGAGGACGATCCTTTGTCGTATGAAAGAACGAGGTGGTAGTTCGGAGGTTCCTCTTCGAAACTCGTTTTATGCGTTTCAGGTTGATTAGTTGAATAAACCTCAGAGTTTACGTTTGGCGTCTCTTGCGTTTGGCTACTCGTCTCGACGGTTGGGGTCTCTTGTGATATGGAACCTCTTCGCTTCTCTAGCTCGGACTCTTTAGCAGCCGCCGATTCGCGATGGTTCAACTCGTGAAGCAATTCATCTGGCGTCGAGAGATCGCGTCCGGCCCGCAGATCTTCATTGCATTGTTTGAGGAAATCGATGCTCCGGAGAGTGACATTCATCGTCGCCTCATCCAGGGTCACTCGACCACTTCGGATTCGCTCGAAACGCGTTTCGAGATGATGGGTTAGTGTGGTGATCTGAGCGAGGCCCATCATGCCCGCAGCACCCTTTATGGAGTGCAGCAAACGAAATGCTGTGGCGATGGAATCGACATCCGAAGGGTTCTGTTCAAGCTGCAGAAGTGTTTCCACAAGATCATCGAGTTGTTCTTCGCTTTCGTCGACGAACATCTGCAAATACTGCGCGAAGTCTTGGCTTGAAGGATCGAGGTTCATTTTTAGTTCAACCTCGAATGGCTGAGCGGAGTCTTTGGTTGGAGGGGCTTTTGATAAAGGAATGTTTCCAAACGAATCAGGCCAGGATGGAGACCGTAAATGCCTTCGGAAGGTCCCACAACGAGAAAGCCCCCGGGACGCATGGCGTTGCAAACCTGCGAAAGCACTCGGAATTTCGATGTGTCATCAAAGTAGATCAATACGTTTTGCAGAAACACACATCCACGTTTTTGAGGGGCGGTTTATCCAACAGGTTGTGGACGAAAAAGTGAACTCTCTCTCGCAGGCACCTTCGAACAATGTAGTTGCCGTCGTCACTTTGGCGCGGTTCAAAAAGTCGATCTCGCAGGTCGGGATCAACACCTTTGGCCAACCGAGGGCTATAGGCCGGATCCCGGGCACGTTCGATTGCGATCCGGCATATGTCGGATCCTTGGAGCTGAATTCGGCCCAGGAGAGCGGGGTGGGCATCCGCTAGGAGGCGGGCGGCAAGGCTGTAGACCTCCGCACCAATCGAGCACGCAGCCGACCAGATCAGAATTTTGGGCTGTTGTGGTCCCGATTCAATGATGCTGGCAGTGCCTTCGCTCGAGATCATCCGGCCCAAGAAATCACGGCTAAACCATTCGAAGGCTGCGGGAGTCCTCTCGAAATAGGTTTCTTGCGTCGTGATTGCGTCGATGATCGCAGGGATTTCTTCGAGCGAGGACTCTGGCGTTGTTTTCCCTGGCCCCGACAGAAATCCATCTGGCGACTCAATGAGTGAGTTTTTCGACGGGGTGGTCGTTGGAGATTTGATCTCTCGTTCGACAACTTCCCAGTAGGCTTCAAGGCCCAAGTCATCTTCAGGAAAACCGTGGTGCCGAAGACGGTGCCTTAGTCTTGTTATTAGCAGGTTTCGCTTATCACTCTTTAGACGAGTTCCGCACTGTTGGTAAATCAGTTGGGCGAAACGATCGAATGCAGAAGGCATTCAATAACTATAACGCAACCCGAAATGAACGCCGTGGACGTAAAACGTGTCGAACCGGAGCGCTGGTGAGGGAGCTTGAGTTCCCGTCGGCGGATCAGAGAGATTCGATGCTAGATCTGGATCGATGGTGCCCGACACTTGCAATGCATCGGTCATGGCAATGATGTGGTAACCAACCGTAATGTCGTATGCAGGGAATCTTCGATAGCCCAAGGTTAAGTCAAGTTCCGGCACCCAGCCGAAGGTGTGATCCGTCGTTTTGCCGGCGTTTGTCGACCGGACCAAGAGACCATTTGGGTCAACCGCGGTGGCAACGCCAATGCTGGTTGTGGTGACACCGGTACGTTCGACTTGACGGCGCAACGAACCAAAGCCGAACTTGGCCAACATATCGAAGCTCCAGCAGCCCTCTTGGTAGTGGGAGGCAATTCCAAATTGTCCGCCGTGGAAGGAGTTCTCGACGTCAAAGTCATCCTCGATAGCGATGACACTTCCAAGCGGAGCAATGGCAGCATCAAGTGATTGCGAGCGAGTCGAGATGTTGAGCGATTCATCCAGTCGCATGTATTGATAGCCATAGATAAAGTCGACAGTGCCGCCATAACGGCCGTACCAAAATTGACGCAACGAAAAATCGCCGCCGTAAACATCGCTCGTCCCTTGGATTGAGATTGCACCGTTCGACTGGCCCGGCGCGGCAACGATGTTTACTTCGTCGGTGGGAGTGATGCCGTCGGACACATCAAAGAAAGGCCGGCCCAGTACCGCGACGGAATTGTCATCCACATCGAAACTGAAATCGTCCTCGGTTGCAGACCACAGACGAAGCACCATGCTTCGACACTGGCTCGCATCCAACCAGGTGCCCAAGGTAAGCCGGCCACCGGCCGTACCATCATCGAACATCGTTTCGTTTCCGAACAAGACCGTATCGTCGGCGTTGTTGGCGTCGGCGCCCGTGGTTGCGAGTACTGGAAAGAAATCACCACTGCGAACCATTAGTAGAACCTCCATGGACCCAAACCACTGGTCGGGTGCAAAGCAAAGTCCCACATCGGGTTTCGAGCCCCAGAGTCCCCCCATTGAGTCACATCCTATCCCGTCGCAAGCAGCGGGGCCGCAAAGGTCGCATCCACCGCAGTCGTCGCACGAACTAACATCGCTCATTTCGATTGGTTGATCGTGGATGATCGAGTTTTCGATGATCTGAGGTTCCGCGTTCACGACGACGCCACTAGTGACGGGTGGATCGAGAGCGATGGATTGATCAAAAACGGGTTCGCTGAGACCAGCTGCTTGATGAAGGACAGTCGCTTGATGGCTAACGCGTCGAATGGGTTGGTCGCGATTGGTTTTCTTAGCTTGATTGGCGATCGGACGCGAAGACTTTGCCGCGATCGTCTTGAGATCAACCACGTTAACGGGCTGTAGCTTAAAGACCGTCGGTTCGGGTTGGTAAACCCCTCGATCCGGGCGTTTGGTTCGCACTTGGGCGGCCGCGTTTGACGCCATCACGAAGACCATGGTCAATGCGGCCGCAATGGCGGTCATCACATGGTTCATTTTCATCGTTGCACTCGTATGTCATGAAACTCAGCATCCAACCTCGATTCCGTTCAGGGAGCGGATGCACATCAATTCCATCGACTCGAGCGGTCGTGAGGGTTGAGTGAATTTGGCAAGTTGTGCGGGTTAGGCTCTCTTTGATGCTGGGGCCTTCCCAGATGACAGCTTTACTGTCGATGATTAGAACCGAACTTGCCCCATTTGGTCGGCTTGAAACGTGTGCCGATTGGTCAAATCGATTCCGGTTAGGTAGCCGCCGTTATAGCAATAAGTATCAATGCAGATGATGTGGCCGTAGTTGGCAACTTGCCCGTCCTTGTTGGCCGTGTGCCCCACGATGGCGGTCAAGCCGTTTTGGTGGGGACCTGGAATGCCATCATTGAGTGAATACCATCGCAGCATGCCAATGTCTTGGTATTCCAATGGAACGTTTGGATCGTAGGCGGCGTGCGTAAAGAAGTACTGATCGTATACAAAGAAATCGCCCAGATTCTCGAAAAACCGCTGGTGTGAGTCTGGAATGCAGCTGTTGCAGCCGGTGTAGTCATAGCTCGCCAGTGTGGTGTCTCCACCATAACGGAACCAATCGTGATGGGGTTTTCCGTGGTTCATCACCTCCAGCATCATTTCCTCATGGTTGCCCTTTAATGCAATCAGCTGGGTCCTAGTGCCAAGATCAATCAGCTGATCGACCACGCCTGAGCTGTCCGGTCCACGATCGACGTAGTCCCCGAGCGTCACAACAATGTCGTTTGGCTCGGGCTTCATCGCATCCAGAAGCGCATGCAGAGCCACCGAGCATCCGTGGATATCGCCGATGGCGATGAGACGACCAGATGCCGGAGAATGCGAATCTTGCAGCGGTGGCTCTGGCACTGGTGACACTGGTGAAACTGACTCCGAAAAAGACTACCAAAGGTGTCTGAGACGCCGATGGACTACAATAAAAGGGGTACGAAACGCCCCGCCAATGCGTTAGCACCTGTAGGACGGGGCAGTGTTCTAGCAAGTTCCCTTTCTCTTTCCACCCGCAAGTGAGCGACGATTGTGACCGCTGAACAATCAGAACCATTCCGAAGCGTTAAGGGTGGCGACGAGTCGTCAGTGCCAAAAATCGATGATGCCAGCGTTGACCAAGAATTGGAAATGCCGGCCTCACGTTGGTCGGACGACGAAAATGTCGTCGCTTTGATTGGCAGCATGCTTTGGCACACGATCGTGATACTGGGCATTGCGATGGTGCCAACGACGATTTACGAAGATCCGAATCAGGTCGTGATTGAGTCCAACCCGACTTCACCACCTGAGGAAATCGAAGTTCTCACCGAGGTCAGCTACAGTGAAGAACCGCAGACCGAAATTGGAGCGGAAAGCCTCACCGACTCGGCCATGGCAGAGGCCTCAGCCGCCGAGATGCTAGAAATTGCTGAAATACCCACGCCGCTGGAAATGGAGCCCATCGATCGTGGCGAGTTTCTAAGTAACCCCGTG
>JBCCKZ010000206.1:0-8581 GCA_039027135.1 Planctomycetota bacterium | reverse complement strand
GTCAAGTCGGATCGTGGTTATCATAAGAGGCTCGGAGGAAAACCCCACGTATTTACTCAATCACGATGTCGATTCGACCCGCCCATCTATTCTGCTTCGCGATTCTCGTTGTCTCGACATCACTTAGCCCCCATTCGGTGACGGCGAATCCAAATATCGTGATCCTGCTTTGTGATGATTTGGGTTACGGAGACCTAGGTTGCTTTGGCCATCCACATATTCGCACGCCGCGACTCGATGAACTTGCGAGCCAGGGCATTCGGCTGACTTCCTGCTATTCGGCGGCACCCGTCTGTTCGCCCTCTCGAGTCGGGCTTCTAACTGGTCGAAGCCCTAATCGTTCTGGTGTTTACGACTGGATCCCAGAGGCTAGCTCGAAACGCCCCGGGAATCGTGGGATGGTTCATCTTCGCGGCAACCAATGGACGATCGCAAAACTCGCTCGACACGCGGGGTATCGAACAGGAATGTTCGGCAAGTATCACGGCAATGCGCGATTCAACGATGACTCTCAAGCTCAGCCTGATGACATTGGCTTCAATCATTGGGTTGCCACCCAGAACAATGCACACCCGAGCCACCGCAATCCCAAGAATTTCGTAAGAGACGGAGCCCCTGTCGGTGAAGTGAAGCGGTTTAGTTGTCAGTTCGTGATCGATGAGACGATTCGTTGGATCGATTCGGGCCCGGCGGAGAAGCCATTCTTTGCCTATGTTCCATTTCATGAGCCCCATGAGCCCGTCGAATCACCAACGGATCTCGTTAAATCGTACCTGAAGGTTGCCGAATCCGACGATCAAGCACAATACTTCGCCAATGTGTCGAACGTTGATCGTGCGGTGGGACGACTGATTGACCACCTCAAAGAGAGGCAACTTCTCGAGAACACGATGATTGTTTTCACTTCAGATAATGGGCCCGAAACACTCAATCGGTACAAGAGAGCCAATCGATCTCACGGAACTCCAGGGCCGCTTCGGGGAATGAAGCTTCATACCACCGAAGCCGGTTTTCGCGTTCCAGGGATCATTGCGTGGCCGAGTCGGATTGCATCGGGACAGGTTGTCGAGAGCGCTGTTAGCTCCCTCGATATCATGCCGACGCTGGGGGCAATGTTGGGAGTTGGTACACCGCCGGATCTTGTTCTCGATGGCGTGGATCTTTCACCCGCGTTTGGTGAAGAGGGCCGGTGGCAAGAAGACTTCAAGAGAAATAAGCCACTCTTGTGGGTCTACTACAACTCTTTGAATCAAGCCTCCGCAGCGATGAGATCAGGCAAGTACAAGGTGCTAGCGAGACTCGATGGCGGCCAATTGGAAAAGGTAAGCAATCTGACCAAGGCCAATGCGGAAAAATACCTCGGTGCAACGTTGACCGACATTGAGATCTATGACGTCACCACTGATATCGACGAATCTGACGGAATCGAGGACACTTCAATCACAGAACCACTCATTGCGGAGATGCGTTCCGCATACGAAAGTCTCCTCAAAGACTCGCACGTGTGGGAATGAAGGCCATTTAAGACCTCGGCCGGAACTCGCTAGCGTTTGGTTTTGACGAGAACCGCGGGCTAGCGATAATTCGGTTGATAGGTATTCGGATAGCCTATTAGATTTAGGCTTCCAAGGCGTGAGCCTCGAGGTCCGAAAGTTCGACGAACTCGAGGGTCGACATGTGAGTCGCCTCCAAATCAACCGGCGGTGCGACTCCCGCAAGCAGGGCTTCCTGCCACCTGGCCGCACAAAGGCACCAACGGTCGCCTGACTTGAGCCCGGGGAATTGAAACTCTGGTCTTGGTGTGGACAGATCATTGCCTCTTTCGAAACTAAACTTCAGAAAAGTATCGGTCACCCGGCAACACACGGTGTGAACACCGGAATCGCCAGCCCCTGTGTTGCAGCAACCGTCACGATAGAACCCGGTCATAGGGTCGGTGCCACAGGTCGCGAGCGGGCGGCCGAGTACATTTTTCGCCTGCATTGAGAAATCTTGGGTGAGGGGAATGTCGGATTTTATCTGTGAACGCTTCGCGCGAGCGATGCCTTCAGAAGAGTATGCTGATGTGGGTATACTCGTCATTTGTCCAGTGACCCCCGTCGAGCATGATATCCATGGATGCCATCAAGCAAGATTTGACAGCGGCTCAAGCGGAAGCGGTTGACCACATTGATGGTCCGATGCTGATTCTGGCTGGTCCCGGGTCTGGAAAGACACGCGTGGTGACCTCTCGCATTGCAAATCTATTGCATCAGGGTGTGCCCGCTTGGCAAATCGCGGCTCTGACCTTCACCAACAAAGCGGCCGAGGAGATGAAAAGTCGCGTCGAGAGCATGGTGCCAAACCAAAGCGTTTGGATGGGGACATTTCACCGTTTCTGCGCGCAGACGCTGCGAAGGTATGGTGGAATGGTGGGGCTCAGTGAGAACTACTCGATCTATGACATGACCGATGCAAAGGCGGCGATGAAGCGGGCGATCGCGGCGGCTGGTGTATCCACGTCGCATGCGTCTCCTGAGCAGATCGCGTCGATCATCAGCCGGCACAAAAATCGTCTCGTTACTCCCGAGATGATGCAGGGTCAGATGATGAGTCCCAAAGATACGATCGCGGCAAAGGTCTATCCGGTCTACCAGCAACAACTTCTCACCGCCAACGCGGTTGATTTTGACGACTTGTTGCTTCATGTCGCCATGCTGCTTCGCGAGAACCCCGAGATTCGGCAAACGCTCGACGCGAAATTTCGTTACATCATGGTCGACGAGTATCAGGATACTAATCTCGCGCAATACGCGATTGTCCGGGCTCTTTCGATTGATCACGCGAATCTGGCCGTGACTGGTGATCCTGACCAATCCATCTACGGATGGAGAGGAGCTGACATCAACAACATTCTTGATTTTGAGAAGGACTATCCCGACGTCCGCATCGTTCGTCTCGAACAGAACTATCGAAGCACACCGAATATCCTTCGAGTTGCCGATCATCTCATTCAGTACAACACGCGTCGCAAAGCGAAGTCGCTGCTCACTGACCATCCCGAAGGTGATCCGGTTGTTCTCCGAATGTATGACGACGGATATCGCGAAGCGGATGGCATTGCCGACGAGATTGCTGATCTTTTGGCAACCCAGACGCTCGAGCCGAGTGATATTGCAGTGTTCTGCCGAATGAACGCGTTGACTCGCTCGCTTGAGCACGCCATGCGTGCCAGATCAATTCCTTATCAGATCGTCAACGGAGTCGAGTTTTACCAGCGTAAAGAAATCAAGGATCTACTGGCCTATCTTCACTTGATCAACAATCCCAACCACGACGTAGCACTGCAACGTGTCATCAACGTACCCACTCGTGGAATCGGGAACAAAACGATCGAACGCATAAGAGACTTTGCGGACGCAAACCGATTGTCGATGCTCGAGGCGGCCAGGCAGGCCGCTTCAATTGAGGGGCTTGCCAAGCGTTCAGCAACAATGGTTGCAAAGTTTGTTTCGCTCTATGATCGTTTGGCAATTAAGGCAACCGCAACGCTTGAGGATCTCATTCGCTATTTGATCGAGGAGATCGAATTTGAAGACTACCTTGAAAAGACCGCTGTGGAGGGACAAGACGAATCAAAGATCGCCAACGTCGACGAATTCGTTACAGCCGCGGTCGAGTTTGACCGCATGCATCCGGAAGACGGATCCCTAGAATTGTTCCTCGAACAAGTTGCTTTAGTAGCCGACACCGATGCGATGGATGAGGAGTCAAATCGTGTCACACTCATGACACTGCATGCGGCGAAGGGCCTGGAATTCCCTCGCGTTTACGTGATCGGCGTTGAAGAGGACTTGCTGCCCCATAAGCGGTCCAAAGACACGTTGGCCGAAATCGAAGAGGAACGAAGACTGCTTTTCGTTGGAATCACTCGCGCGATGAATCACTTGCAGCTTTCACTGGCAAAGCGTCGCCCCATAAGAGGTGATTTTCGTCCGGTGATTCCCAGCATGTTTCTCAATGAACTCCCGCTTGATGAGATGCGCAGGATTGAGCCTGAAACGGTCAACCAGTGGGCGCATTCGGATTATGGACAGAGCTATCCGGAATTTGAGACGGAATCGCAGGATCAATCCTATCCTGAGTCTTGGGATCTGCCGTCGGACGATGTCGACTCATCTGACGGGCCAGCTGACTTTGTGTCGGAGGCTCTGAACGACTCACCCTACCGAGTGGAGGTGCTGCCACCACGAACGGGTTTCTCGGCTGAAAAGACACTCTCTTCAGAACCAGCTGTCGTCCCAAGAAAGCCAAAAAGATCCAAACCAAAGAAGTCGATTCAGGGGATTAAGACGGGAGCCGATTTCCTTGAGGCTGCCGGGCCTTCTCCGATGGAGTATCGAGAGGGAAGGGAAGTGCAGCATGTGGAACACGGGCGAGGAACAATCATCCAGGCCAATGGGCGGGGTCCAAAGCGAACGGTCCGAGTCCGTTTCGAAGACGCCGAACACACCTATCGAATCGCCTTCGCAAAACTGGAACTGATTGGCTCCGATTCCTCGTCTTCTGCCGAATGATCTGGAAAGCGTTTCACGCGACGAGGGTTGCCCGGAACTGAGAATTTCGCATGCAATATTCCCCGTAGACCAGCCGTTGCGGCTTGTATAATGTTGAGGCTAACCACCTTGTTTTTCCCAAGCCAAAAGCCCATGCAACGCCGAACTTTCTTGCAATCGGCTACCGCCACGACGGCGGCCCTGCTGACTCAGCCCCGTTTTGTCTCTGCCCTCGATGTCAACAATCCATTCAGGAAAGAAATAGGCATCCAGCTCTATACCCTACGCAACCAGATCGATAACGACGTCTCGGCAACCATTCGGAAGATCGCCGACGCGGGTTACAAACAAGTCGAGCCCTACGGCTTTCCTAATTGCCGCCCCATGATTGAAGCCGCGGCTGAGTTCGGACTGAACCTGCACTCAACACACTTCGACAGTAATTCGTTGATCAACAACAACGATGGCGATGATGATCAGTTCGATCGCATTCTCGAACAAGCCAACGATGTCGGTCTCAAGCACTTGGTCGTCCCTTATCTTCCTGACAAATTCCGAACCTCGCTTGACGATTACAAACGTCTAACAGATCGCCTGAATAAAGCATCGACCAAGGCAAAGGCGGTAGGAATTCAATTGGCCTATCACAACCATGCGTTCGAATTCAAACCGATGGAGGAGAATCGCTGTGGATATGACGTGATGATGGATGAATTCGGTGAAGACATGGCTTTTGAAGTCGATGTTTTCTGGGTCGCCGTGGCTGGCAAAGATCCGAACGAGCTGCTTCGAAAGTTAGCCGGCAGGGTTAGCCAGGTTCACTTAAAAGATCTTAACTCTTCGGTTCAGACTCCCACCTTCGATGGTGTGCCGAAAGAAGCTTTCGAAGAGATCGGTGACGGGACCATCGACATTGAATCTATAATGCAGGTGTCTGCTGAGATCGGTGTCAAGCACGCCCATGTCGAGCAGGACCAGTCTCCGCATCCGATCGAGAGTGTTCTTCAGAGTCTTTCGGTCATCCAATCGATGTAATCGATGCCCCATTGAAGAACGAAGCAAGCCAATTGAGTGCCTACCAGGAGGACAAACAGCGTCTGATTGATTGGTTTGGTCGTGCCTTAGGCGATCGTTCACGACCGAGGATGATCATCGCGTTTTCGGGTGGCGTTGATAGCGCTTTGGTATGCGCGGCGGCGCAGGCCAGCTGGGAAGCTTCTCAGACTGGACATTGCGGTTATCGCGATGGTGCCGTCCTAGATATCCAACATGACCGTCTGAAAGCGCCAATCGCAGTGACGGCGAAGTCTCCATCAGTCGCCAGTTGGCAGATCGATCAAGCGATCACTAACGCGGAACAGATTGGGATTATTCATCATTTTGTAGAGCCAAGCGAAATCAACGATGAAGCGTATCGGAGAAACGACTCGAGTCGCTGTTTTCATTGCAAAACCCACCTCTATTCCTCCATCGCGGACGCTTTCGTTGGAATCGAGGAAATCGTCGTTTGTTCGGGGACCAATGCGGATGACCTCGGTGACCACCGGCCAGGAATTGCCGCGGGCGATCAGCTTGGCATTCGTAAGCCACTAGCGGAGCTAGGAATCGGCAAGACCAGAGTGAGAGAACTGGCGAAGTCATTTGGGCTTAGCTGCCATGACCTGCCCGCATCACCATGTTTGGCAAGTCGCGTTGTGTATGGCTTGTCCGTCAGTGTTTCCCGGCTGGCACTCATTGAGACACTGGAGGGGCAACTTCGGCGAGCAGGTTTCGATCCCGTTCGAGTACGTCTGCGTCATCAAGCTGATGGAGTTTCTCAGACAACACTTGAGGTCTCGCAAGGCGATCAAGGTAGGCTTGAGACGTGGATCACCCAGAACGACATCGAGAAGAAGTGGTGGCAAGAGCATCGCACCCGTATGGAGATTGACAGGCGGGGATTTGAAAGTGGTCGTTTAAACGCACCTGAGGAGCAACTCAATGTCATCCCCTAGCGGCGAATCTCAGGGATTGTCCAGCAAGACTTTGATTGGGAAATCGCTTGGACCCTATCGCGTTTTGCGCCGTATCGGCCGCGGCGGAATGGCGGATGTGTATCAAGCCCACCATGAAATGCTGCAACGAGACGTGGCCCTGAAGGTTTTGCGTGACGAGCTTGCCGCGATCGATGATCACGTCGAGCGTTTTCGCCGGGAAGCTAGAGCCGCGGCAAAGCTATCTCACCCAAATATTGTCCAAGTATTCGATGTTGGTTCGATCGAATCGATCCACTACATCGCTCAAGAACTCGTCGAAGGTGAGAACCTGCGAACACGTCTCGACCGAGTTCACCTCTTTTCAACGATTGAAGTCTTGGAAGTGGCTGCGGCGGTTGCGTCTGCACTGAATACCGCGTCAACCGCCGGACTGGTTCACCGTGATATCAAACCCGAGAACGTACTCAGATCACATCTGGGCACTCTAAAGGTCACGGACTTTGGTTTGGCACGCGTGCTTGCCGGAGACTCCAACGGTGCCACTCTTACACGGGTTGGCTTGACCATGGGGACTCCGCGATACATGTCACCGGAACAAATCCAGGGACAAAGCCTCGATGTTCGCTCAGACATCTATTCTTTGGGTGTGACTCTCTACCATTTGTGGACCGGGCAACCTCCGTTCTCAGCTGAAGATCCGATCGCTTTAGCGATGGCGCATGTGCAGGAAGTTCCATCACGAGCGATCAAGGTTCGTGAGAAACGACGCGCTGGCTTGGAGAAGGAAGCTGGTCTCGTCGCTGGCCAGACGGAGTTGCTTTCTTCGATCATCGATCGTTGTCTTCAAAAAGCTCCTGAAAAGCGGTATTCGGACCCCAGCCAGCTATTGGCTGAACTCGGTGTGGTCGAATCGTCTTCAAGCATCGCATTCACGAAAGTCGCGGGAGACTCCGTTGCGGCTGGGTCTCAGTTGCAAACCCTTCTTGACCGAGTCAGAAGCGAAAAGGTTCAACGATATCGGTCTGCATTTCTGATCACCATCGCATCGGCCTTTGTTTGTCTTGGAACTTGGTTCGCACTGGCCGGGCGCCCAGATCGTGACCTCCGAGCGGCGTTAATGCCCAACGAGGTTGAGAAAATGGAGACGATCGAGAGCCAGTTTTTTGAAGCGGTCACTCGCAATGATGAGCTCGCTTGGAAAGCGGTCATTGATTTTGAATCCGTTGATCTGATTGGCGAGACCGTCGAAGAACAGCCGGAAGCGGCTTCTGCAGTAGTGGTCGAAAGCAAACGTCGCGCGGCGACGCTACAACTCGCCCGATTGCATCGGAAAGATGGTCGAATAGAGAAGGCCGTTCGTACTCTGGAACGTCTTCTCGATGAGGAAGAGGACCTCTCACCGCTTTTCCAAGCCATCGTGCTCGTCGAGTTCTGTGAAATTCTGCCCGAGCTAGACCGCACGGACCGATTAGAAACGTCTAAGAACCGTCTTGAACGCGTCGTCAGTGAGATGCAACAAACCAGGCCACAGCAATGGCAAGACTTTCAAGACCTGGTTTCGCCCAGCCGCCGAACTCTTCTCGGGCTTGTTGATAGTTGAAATAGGAACAGGCAACTTCGACTTGGCTGGACGCGTTTTAACGGGCTGAGCCTTGCCGCCGGCGATAGCGATTCGGGTTGTCGGCCTTGCCTGTGATCTCAAAGAGGAAGCGGCTTGGCTGCGTGGGACGGGGCTTGCCCCATTTGCGCCGGGTCAAGGCCATGCTCATCACGAGTTCTTCCTGGGCTCTTGTGATTCCGACGTAACAAAGCCGACGCTCCTCTGCGATGTCGTCTTCGTCACCACTCTTGACGCTCCGAGCGTGTGGAAGAATCCCGTCTTCTAAACCAACTAGAAATACGTGCGGGAACTCGAGACCTTTGGCGGCATGCATCGTTAGTAGCCAAACGGAATTCGCCATTGCCATGCGATCTTTTTCGCTTCCCATTTCTTTGCCGGAAAGAGCGATATCGCTGAGGAAGCCGGTCAGCGTCGGTTTCGTTGATTTGTCTTCGTACGCAGCAACGGCG
>JBCCKZ010000205.1:0-8611 GCA_039027135.1 Planctomycetota bacterium | reverse complement strand
TTGACGAGCTGAGCGCCGAGATTCTCGAAAGGATCGTCCAACTCGATATCTTCAGCGACGGTGACACCGTCCTTGGTTACTTTTGGTGATCCCCAGCCCTTATCAAGGACTGCGTTGCGGCCGCGGGGGCCAAGTGTTGAGCGTACAGCCCGTGCCAGTTTTCCGACGCCGGTCAGCAATGGACCTCGAGCATCGTCATCAAAAACGATTTGCTTTGCCACGAATGGATTCTCCTGAAGAAGATCGGTGGTGCTAAAGAAGCATGTGGACAGTGTCTTGTTTGCAACGCGAGATCCAGTTCTCGCGTTCCAGGGATGTCACCTAGCGTTCGAACTCGATGGTTCTGCGCCGCTGACAGTTCTCTGTTTGCCGCGTGCGAGGAGCACACCCTGTGCCATTGCTTTTTTTTGAAACGCAAGCCCAATGAAAGCAAAGACTTACGCGATCAGGACCGAAGCTGTCATCCGACTAGCCACCATTCATGTGACAAGATGGCAGACCACGAGCTGCGATCCGCACTCACTCGAGATTCTGAACGAGCTCTCGCATCCGCTCGATCGCACACTTGATTTCAACGACATGCGTCGAGATCTCCGCGTGCGATGACTTCGACCCGATAGTGTTGGTTTCTCGCAGCATCTCTTGGATCACAAAATCAAGCTTGCGGCCAACGGCGGCTTGCCCGTCCAGAATCGCCATCGTGGTTTTGAAAAGCTCGATGTGGCTTTGCAGTCGGACGATCTCTTCGCTCACATCACTGCGGTCCACAAAAAGCTGGACTTCGCGTATGAGATCGATCGACTCAACTGACAAACCTCGCTTTTGGAGCACCTCCTGAATCCGCGATTCGAGCTTTGCCGCGTGCGCCTTTATCACCTGCGGAACGATCGGATGAATCTCGTCAACAGCCCCGGCGATCTTCGCCAAGTCTTGCCGTAGCGCGGACGCCATATTTTGACCCTCCACCTGGCGCATCTTGCTGAAGTCGATCAATGCACCTGAAAGCACCTTTTCAACATCTTCCCAGGCAATCAGGTCCGCGTCATCTGAA
Organism: Planctomycetota bacterium; assembly: GCA_039027135.1. Lineage (GTDB taxonomy): Bacteria > Planctomycetota > Planctomycetia > Pirellulales > Pirellulaceae > Rubripirellula. Next base: position 7,560 of record JBCCKZ010000205.1, on the reverse strand, counting down.
ATCGTGTCACCCGAAAGCTCAGGCGACAAAGCGAGACGCGTGAGATCGACGGTTACCGTGGGGACGCCAAGCTTGGCTTTCAAGTCGAGAAGTTCACGGGCATAGGCTTCGATAAGCGATTTCTTCGCCGGCGACAAAGCGGTCGCCTCTCGAGCCCAACGAACAACGACGGTGACAGATCCGCGCTTGATCTGGGATCGCAAGGTTCCCTCAATCTTGGGCTCAAAACGAGAGAGTGCCTCGCTCGTTCGCATCTGGATTTTCAGACCGCGGTGATTGACGCTGCGAATCTCAGCCGTCAATCGCCCCCCTTCAACATCAAGCTCATACCGGCCCTGGCCGGTCATGCTAAATGGCCCAGAAGAAGCTCCGACCAAATCCGACGGCGTGCTCACTCGCCCGCAGGGTCTTCGGCGATTGGTTCTTCTACGGCCGGAGATTCAGCCGGATCACTGTCTCCGGAGTCTCCACCGTCGGCATCACCGCTCTGACCATTCGCGGGCCCTTCCAGGTCTAGCCCACTGAGGTCAAGTGCGCCGCTGGGGAGATCGTCCTCGGACCCGATCCCGGGCTCGACTGAGAGAGTTCCCACACCGTCATCCTCGGTCTGGGATTCAGCCGCTGGAGACGAAGTGACCATGGTTGATTCTGCTTTGTAGTTCCACAGGGTGAATGCGGAAACCAAACCCCACACCATCGCGACGACAACCGTGATGAATGTGAACGTGTCACCCGCTTTCGACCCAAAGGCGCTCTGCCCACCTGGCCCACCCAAAGCCCCAGTCAATCCGCCTCCTTTGCCTCGCTGCACGAGAATGAGGAGGATCAAAAACAGGGAGAGTCCTCCCAAAAGCCATCCGAGAACGAAGCCCCCTAAGGAAGCGATCGGTACCGACAATGCGACGGTGGCGGAGTGCATGAGCTTTGGTATTAAAAAGTGGACGAGGAACTGCGTGAACGCACGCGGGCTTAACATCGCATAGTAAACGCGAAATCAAACCTGTGACGCAAGAGCTTCAGCTGACCGGCTTGCGGAGATCCAGCCATTCGGTGTGAAAAACGCCTTCTTTGTCGACTCGCTGATACGTGTGGGCACCAAAGTAATCCCGCTGGGCCTGAAGCAGGTTCGCGGGCAATCTCTCAAGCCTGTACCCGTCGTAATAGCACAACGCGGCGCTAAAAGCGGGAACCGGAATGCCGAGGATAGAAGCTGAAGCAACCACGGCACGCCACTTTTCTTGAGCATTCTCAACGGCTTCCTCAAAGAACGGCGCGAGAAGCAAATTCTCGAGATTGGGGTCGGCGTCGAAGGCCTCTTTAATCCGATCGAGGAAGACCGCCCGGATGATGCAGCCACCCCGCCAGAGGAGGGCACAGGCGCCGTAATCGAGATCCCAACCCATTTCCTTGCTGGCGGCTTGCAACTGCACATAGCCCTGGGCGTAGCTGACGATCTTCGATGCGTAGAGAGCTTGCTTAACCGCCTCGACAAACTCCGCTCGATCACCGACCAACGCCATCGCGGCCTCGCGAAGTTTGGGATTGGACATTTCAGAAGGACCATTCAACTTTGCACTGGCCCGAACCCGAGCTTCCTTTTGAGCCGATAGCCCTCGAGCGAAAACGGCAGTCGTGACCAAGGTACTTGGCACTCCAAGATCGAGGGCCAGTTGGCTCATCCACTTCCCCGTACCCTTCGCACCGGCGACATCCAAGATTTTGTCGACGAGGAATCCGTCGCCATCCTGGTCTTTGACGCTGAAAATGTCCCGGCTGATCTCGATCAGGTAGCTCTCCAGATCGCCCTGATTCCATTGTTCAAAGACGTCATAGAGTTCTTCGTTGGTGAGCCCGCCAACTTCTTTGAGCAGCTGATAGCCTTCGCAAATCAGCTGCATGTCGCCGTACTCGATGCCGTTGTGCACCATTTTGACGTAGTGGCCTGACCCGCCGGCCCCCAGCCATTCACAGCATGGGATATCTTCATTAGGCCCGACCTTGGCAGCGATCGCTTGAAGCATGTCCTTGATATGGGGCCAAGCTTCTTTCGATCCACCGGGCATCAAACTGGGGCCCTTCAATGCCCCCTCTTCCCCACCGGAAACGCCACAACCAACGAAGAGTAATCCGGCGTCCTGGACGACCTTTGCCCGACGTTCCGTATCGACGTAATAGGTATTACCACCATCGATGAGAATATCACCTGGCTCACACAACGGGATCAATGACTCGATGATCGCATCGACAGCAGGACCCGCTTTAACGAGCATCATGAGCTTCCGTGGTCGCTTGACGCTCTTGACGAAATCCTCGAGAGAATGGCAACCGACGAAGTTCTTGCCAGCAGCCCGACCTTCGATCAATTCGTCGACCTTGGAGGTGGTCCGGTTGTAAACGGCGACCTTGTAGCCCCGGCTCTCAACGTTTAACGCCAGGTTTTCGCCCATCACGGCCAAACCAATCAGACCAAAATCGCAATCGCCGCTCATCTTGTTTTTCTACGCTTTCTTATGTGTTTTTCGGTGCGGAATTTCGAAAGGGGAGTCTAAACGAGGTCGTCGAATCGGGGTAGGAGGTAATAGAGGGACTCGAAATTCCGTAGGGCAGTTGGAATTGCCCGTTCGAGCATCGCTAAACTTTGCTGCTAAGTGCAATTACTAACTCGCTCGGCATCGCATGGCTTCACAACACCCTCTACAGCCGCCGTCTCCGCAGAACCAGAACCCGCTCGCCTCATCGATTCCATCGCCAGCCGCAAGATCCAAGAACAGCCTTATGGGTGGCTTTGCGTTGGCCGCGGCTTTGGTGTCGATCTCGCTGTTTGTGCTTTGCGCGGGGATCCTGCTTCTTGCGAATCGCGAATCTCAGCCGGATGCCGCGGACGCGATGACAGACCTTCCGTCTTACTCATTCAAAACCGACTCAGCCAGCTTCAATGCCGCCTTGCAAAAATACAAACGCGAGAACGGAATTCCTCTTCACGATTCAAACTGGGCCACCGATGGTTTTGTTACATCGAAAGTAGCCGAGCCTCGGACACCAGCCGAACAGCAGCTTCGTCAATGGTGCCGCGACCAATTCAAAAAGTCCGAAGACGTCCTTGCTATTCCGTTCAGTACGGATGCATTCCATGCGGCAATACTTCGAAGTCCTCACGGTGATCTCTCCTTTACCCAGAAACTCGAGCTGAGCACATGGGTTCAAGACTCCGTCCCTTATGCAGACCTCAGTGAACGGTCCAAAATCTTGGCCGTAGACTTTGCATCTCACCCCGATGGGAGCATCAATGAAGAGCTGGCGACGATTCATTTCCTTTCTGAGGATGGGATCAGCCAACCGGATTCGCTGCAGTGGTTTGTTATCAAGGAACGTGGTTCCTGGAAGCTCTACGATTGGCGACTGATGAGTTTCGGTCGTCGCGTAAGCGATGAATACGCTGATTTTGTCGCGGCACCAGATGATGTGCGCGAGGGATACGACGAGGCATTGGCTCTACTCGGCAACGCTTGGGAAGCCTATGAGAACGGAGAGCTGAGGCGAGCCAAGCGATCAGTCCTGGCCGCCCAGCAGAAAAAGGTCACACCTATCAACCGCATTCCCAGGGCATTGCAGTGCGCTTGGACATTTGAATCAATCGGTGAACAGGACCTCGCCATTAGCCAGCTGATCGCACTCAGCGGCCAAGGAAACTGGGGCATCGAAGCAACGCTCGCCAGGTTCTTGCGATCCGATGGTGTCGATCAGCAAGCGGTCACCAATGCGATCAAGTCACTTGAGGCGTTGTCTCCGGACCATCCAACGACTCATGAACTTTTGGCGGAACTACAAGCTATTGAACCCGAAGACGATTCAACCATCGATGAAGCCACGGTTGAAGCCACCGTTCGTTCATCATCAAAGCACGCCGTCACCGCTTGGCGTCTCTTGCCACAAGACTATGTCCCGATGTACTCGTGGCTGCCCCACGCCAGCGGATCTAAGGACCTGGTAAGCGACATATTCGACGTTTTTGAAACCGACGCTCTTTCAGCATCGTATTGGAGCACACTGCTCTCACGTGGCTCGAGTGATGAAGAACTCGCCACCGAAATCAAACGACGAGCTTCGTCCAGCATCAATGCTCCATCGGGAAGTGCTGAATTTGCCTCCGCGGTTTTGTATTACGCAAAAGCGAACTACAACCGCGCCGCTAGCAGTTTCCAAAATGTCCTCAAGCAGGACACCGATCAAACAGACAATTCTCTTGCCGAGAATGCGAGGCAGTGGATTATCGACTGCTACGACATCAATGGCGAACTCGCACGATTTGTAGCTGACAGTGATGATCCGGAACGATCGATTTTCACATTGATCGAGCGGTGGTGGAGCGACGAGCTGTACCTAGATGAGGAACAAGCGGATGAGATGTTCGACATACTCAATGACTTGCCCGATCACGTTCGAGATTCGAATGCGGCACTGGTGTTTCGTGGCCTGGTCAATTACTACCTGGATCGAAATGCCGAAACGGAAACATGGTTAGGTAGGTACCTGGATAGCATCAAAGGTGAAGTCCTGAGTTCATCGAGCGTGGTCAGCGAAAGAGACAATCCTGAGTCCACTGAGGATCCTGATTCGCTCTTGTTTGACGAAGACTTCCAAAGCCAAGTCGCACTGCTACACGCTGACAGCATCATCTTCCAAAACCGTCCTCTCGATGCGACCGCCACATACAGCGACAACCTTCAAGTCTGGATCGCGGCTGCTCTGTTTGCAGATGGCCGGCAAGACCAGGTCATGCTAAATACCTTGCTCGCCGAATTGAAGCTTGGTTCCGAGGACATCCGTTCCGCCATCAAACTGGCATTCAAAGCCAACGAATTAACCTCTCCCGAAGACAGCCTCGAAGCTGCGGACTTGTTTGCCAAATCCATTGAGCGAAGACAAAAAGCGCAGGATTCAGGGGATGATATTGGAAGCCTCTACGAGTTATCCGACTTTCAACGAACTGGATTAGCGGAAACGTTAGTCCGCCACTCATTGTTCAACGAACAAGTCTCGGGTGCTTGGCAAAAAACTGAGGTTTTACGTGAATGCCTACCATCCATCGTCACCGCGGTCGAGCAATACCGAGACATCGATAGCCAAGACTACCTGCTGAAACAAATCGAAGCTTCGAATGCTGGTGAACCCAAGAACGACTATCTGATTGGACGCGTGATAGATAATGCGCTGGCTCGAAACGACCGGATGTTTGTGCAAAGGCAACTCGCCCGCTACCTAAACGAATGGCCTGATGACGAACTTTCCTATCTCGCAACCAAGGCTCAAAAACTGATCAAGCAACTCGCCGCCAGCGGAAGGGTGGAAGAGGCGGAGCAGTGGCTCAGTAAAACGCGATGGCTATTTGAAGGGGACTACGAATCGATTCAGCGACTGATTTCGATCTGCAAGAACAAGAAAATCGAATTCACCAAGGGCAATCAAGATCTATCCGACCGCCAAGCGAGCGAGGTGGTTTGCAACGCCGCTGGCTTACTTCAGTTTTTGGACAAGCGTCTTCTTCAACTAAGCGTGGATGATCTGCCCGTGGTTTCCAACAACGCTTCGATCACAAGAGCTCAAGGACTTTTCCTAAGAACAAGTCGCCCCATCAAACTCGACAAAGATCGGCTAAGCCAGTGGTTCCAACAAAATCAGCTTACCGTGACCGCAATCCAAAAAGCGGCAGCGGGCCCGAGCAAGGAAAGCCCATACGCCAAATGGTACGTTGCCTGCGATAAAGGGCACCTCTTCGAGCTTTCCCAGCACGAAGCAAATGAGTACGAAGGTCACCAAGCCCCTGAAAATCTCAAGGAAACCCTGAACCAAAATCGATTTGCTTTAGAGATTTCTGCCTGTTCTATAAGCCAAGATCCAATACGACTCGCTTGGCAATTAGCAGAGCCATTGCTTGATCAAGGAGTCTCCTTGATCACCGTTAATCAATCGGTAATCGATTTGTCGCAGCCACCGCAGCGGTTACCGAAGTCTGCTGAGAATCTCCCCTACGCGAAAGGCAGAACACACCAAGTGAGCGATCACTCGACGTATGCAACGACTGACAAAGAACAGGTTTCCTGGCAATCCTTCGAAGCCTGGAAGTCGTTGCTTAGGCAATCGGCAAATACCGACGAGCCTACGAAGGCGATCGTCTCGCTGGGTGTCATGCCATTTGTGGAGAGACTTGAGTGCGTCGTCAACTCGGTGATCGATGAAGATGAATCGATGCTCGAAGTGCAACTGACACAGTCGAGTAACATTCCGGGAGGACTGCCAGCTGGATCACGTGTTTGGACGTCGAGTTACTCGCTCCGAGTTCCCGGCCTCTCGGAGTGATTCGTCTGGTCAGACTCTTTCAAGCAACAACGGTGGAGTCTGATTTGCGTTCCATTGGCAGACAAAGAGGTTCTTGTCTCGGTCCACACAGACGTCGTGACCATGCATGATCGGTGCGTCATTAATCTGGAATGAAGGCCTCAATTCACCGTCGATGTATTCCGGCGATGTCCCACCCGGGTTGGATACAACACGATCACCCTCAAGCACAGTCACAAAGCCAGTCGAACCATGGGTGTTTCCACCTCCCTTGGGTGTGGACCAACAAACGCCAGCGTAAACATTGGATTCGTCGATCACTGGCCGGCAGATTCGCATGTTGGGCAGCTGAACCGTCCGCAACCACTTGCCATCGAGCGTGAAATGCTTGAAACAGCACTGTGCTCTGGAGGTCACAATCAATTCAGGATTCGACGGATCCCGAGTATCAACGGCAACGCCATGAGCATTGATCAAGTTATAGTTCTTGTCTTGGTTCTTACGACCACCCCAGTGTCGTATGTACCGACCGTTCGAGTCGTATTGCAGGATGTAATCCTGGCCATAACCATCGGCAACGTAAATGTCGCCGTTGGGCGCGACAGCCGTTTCGGTTGGGCCAAACGCAGTCCCAGGCTCATAGATACCAATCGTCTGAGGATGAGCAATGTCGAAGATCACGCGACCTTTCAACGTAGTCTTGGTAACGCGCCCACTGTCAAGAACGGACTGGCCGCTTTCATCAAGTCTCCATCCCGCATCGGTGAGCAAAAGAAACTCATCATCTCCTTCGTCGACGTGCGTAAGGCCATGTCCGCCGGGAAACATCGTGCCCCAGCTATCAACCAATTCGCCTGATCGATCGAAAATCAAAACGTTGTTTTGCGTGTGATCTCCCATCATGATCAATCGTCCGCGGCGATCTTGGACCATTTCGTGACAGTTCAACAGCGGCGTGTTAAGAGGATTGATCTGTGCCCAGTCTCGAATCACGCGGTACCGAAATTCACCATGTCCGACGACTTCATTTGGCTTTGGGTCATTCGCGGAAACATGAACTCGGGAAAACGCGTTGGCTGCGGCTAGTGCGGATGATGAGGCTAAGAAATTTCGTCGTTTCATTTTTTGTATGTGAAGTATTTGAATCAGATTGCACTCTTTCAAAGCGAAAGTGGCCGGGACTCTCGGCCGCCAGTAAAATTCCTGACGCGTGCTGAAAGTCTT
>JBCCKZ010000204.1:0-8627 GCA_039027135.1 Planctomycetota bacterium | reverse complement strand
CTACCGGTCAACTTTTCCCTTGATCAACTTGGTTTCTTGCGTCCCGGGGCGGTTCCCGTTTCGGTCCTCAATCACCCGCCACTGATTCGAATGGAAGCCCATTCGATTGCGCCGCTGGATCACCGCATCGCCAAATACCGTATTCCAGCGTCAGCATTGTCTGTTCCCGGTGTCTATCGGATCAGCGTTCGTCTCCGAAGTCGAACCGAGCCCATGTACTTCATGCGTTTGATCAATTCGACACCTGGAATGATTCGGCGGATGAACCAAAACATGCTGGATGTCTGCATCGATAGCCACTCGTTCACGGTGCATCGATGATCCAGTGGCGTTCAATGCACCAAAGGCGATCACCCACAACGGTACTTAGTCTACTGGTTCTACTTTCGATCGCGTCAACGACCGGTGCAACGGAAAGATTGCCACCGGTTTCAAACACGGGACGCCCTGTGCTTCGAGATCTGGATGGAACGCTTGTTCTTGCGCGACCTGCTGGCTATCTCGATGCCACATTCAAGCCCACCCATGCGACCGGGGCACCGACGGACGTTCCACCCGAGAAATCCAGCTCACCCAACTTGATCTTGCCCGTTCATCCAAGACCTGAGGCGACGACAAAGCCATCGACAGGTCAAAAGAGACAAGCTTCGCTGGATAAAACGATTCTGGGCTGGACACCGCTGGATGATTTCTCGCGGACGAATATTGTTGATGAACGCAACCACCCTGCCGGTGCCAAACCGGGCTACACAAATGAAGCATGGGTCTATGACACCAAGTCTGACGTACCAACCCAGCGACCCTGGCTGGAACTAGGGCGTGACTTTTACGGCACTGGTATCACGCCCCCGGGCCTCGATTTATTTGGCCCCACGAATCTCGCTAGACCACAGTTTTATCTCTACGGTGATATGAGAACCGGCATCGCCGGTGGCCGGAATGCAATTGGACGAACCGATAATTGGGCGAGCCGATTGAACCTGGATGCGGATCTTCGACTAACTGATAGCGAAAGATTCCATGCGTTCATTGGGCCACTCGATGATGGTGCTAACTTTAGTCGCTGGGAGCTGGTCTCAGGCGATCTTCGCTACCGCAGCGAAATGGATTTCACTCCGGTAACAGCCTTCTTCGAAGGTGACCTTGGTGCCATGGTCGCTGGAGCACAAGGCATGAGCTCACCGGCGGAAATACCCTTCACAATCGGGCTTGTGCCATTGCTATTTCAAAATGGCATCTGGATGGAAGATGCCGTGACCGGCGCTGCGTTTACGCTTCCTTCGCGTCATAGCCGCTTGTTGAATTGGTCAAACTACGACGCTACTTTCTTCGCGATCTTTGATCAACTCAACTCGCCAGCCTTTGGCGCCGACAACAATGCCGCTCAAGCCTTTGGAACCGCCTGGTTCATCGAAGCTTATGACGGTTACATCGAGGCGGGTTACGCCTATGTCCGAGATCGAAATGTCGATCGACTCCGATATCACAACCTTACCGTCAGCTACACGCGGCGATACCTCGATCGCATCAGCAATGGCGTTCGATTGATCGTCAATACCGGCCAAGATGGGCCGCGGAGCCAACGGACCGCTGATGGTGCATTGCTTTTATTCGAAAGCAGCTACATCACGGCAAACCCGTTGACCTTCGTACCCTATTTCAATGCCTTCGTTGGATGGGATCGCCCCCAATCGGTTGCCCGCGCGGGGGTCTCGGGTGGAATCTTACGTAATAGCGGCATCAACTTCGAAACCGACGGTCTCAATGGATACGCCACACTCGACCCAACCGGGCACGACACGGCCGGATTCACAGTGGGCGTTGACTTGATTGGCGAAGACCTTGACCGGCAATGGCTCGTCGAGATGGCATTTCAAACCGAACATGGTTCACTCAACCCAAGAGTGGATGGTGACCAGTACGCGATTGGAACGCGTTATCAGATCGCCATCAACCATCGTCGAATCATTCGTTTCGACGCCATGCATGGTTGGCGAGGAAACCTAGATCGAATCTACGGAACTCGTATGGAATACCGCTGGAAGTTCTAGCGATTTGCATTTTGCAGAAGACGATCGAAGTCTAATTCCATTTGGCCATCGTCGATTGCATTTCCAAACTCTCGAAACAACTGACTAGGCTGAATGTCTCGGCTGTGCTGGTACTTCTCGCTGCAATAGTCGGCAGTCTCTCCAACGACCTCCATATAGAAGATCTGACATATCTGCATCGCCGGGTATATGCGAACAGGCTGCACGCAATTCAATTCGATCGTCCAGGTTCCGCAGTAACCAACTTGTCCGAGTGATCCACCCGGATTGATAAAGAGCCCTAGCCTCGAAAGACTACTGCGGCCTTGAATCAAAGGGACCAGCCCATTCGTCTTGGTGTACTCAACCGTCCGTCCCAGATACAGCATTCCTGGCTGTAACGTGATGCCACCAGCGGGAATTGAAACTCGACGATAGCGATTGGGCGACGCCGCATCGAGCACGACCTCTTCATAGATCAACAACTCGTCGTGAAGCGAAAGGTTGTAGCTGTTGGGATTGATCCTGGCGGGATCAAACGGATCGATGTCGATTTGACCGCCGATGTGGCGTTGAATCTCTTGTCCGGTCAGCAGCATTCTGATCGATTCCGTGCAGATGAAATTTGCGGCAACCGCCACGAAGACATCATTTTGAAGTATTCGTGCTCGGATCGTCAAATTGACGTGTTTTGCAGGGCGATGCCGCGCGGAAGACGCTTGCTCAGAGACAATCCCACGCTTGCCCGATTCCTGAGTTGCTGAATTCACCCCGCTCGACTTGGTGTTGGTCGATCTTTACGCCACCCTGAGTCGATCGACCAATACTTTGATGCTGCGTACAATAGTGCCTGGAAGTTGCATGCCACCCGGAGTTTACGACCAATGATGGGCGACCTAAGCGAGGTGACACGTTTACCCGATGACTTTGATGGACGTGTTCGCCTATTTCCATTGCCAAATCTCGTCATGTTTCCCCACGCGATGCAGCCGCTGCATATTTTCGAGCCAAGGTATTGCGAAATGCTCACCGAGGCATTGCAGACCGACCAGCTGATCGCGATGGCGACCCTGGCTGACCCCACCTCACCGCTTCCTGTGAGTCTTTGCGATGACTGGATCGGAACGCCTCCCCTCGCTCCCGAGATTTGCCTGGGTAAAATCGTTTCTCACGCGGAAGTTGAAGATGACCGACACAATATCCTGCTCGTTGGTATTCGTAGGGCCCGGATCACTGCCGAGCTAGACCTGGATCGAACCTTTCGAATGGCTACGATCGATTTACTCGACGACATGTATTCGCCAGCGATGGGTGATCAACGGATCCAGCTACAGCAAGATCTGATGGAGGCCTTTGGGAGTGTCCTTCCACCAGGCAATGATGTTCAACACAACTTGGCCGAACTGATGAATGGCCAGATGGGTTTGGGTCCCATTACCGACATCATCTCCTATACGCTCCCCTTTGGTCTCAAGGCAAAGCTCGATCTCCTCTGCGAAGCAGACGTCGATCTAAGAGCGTCTAAGCTGATCAAGTTGCTTCAGAGCGGGACGATTCAATTGTCGGACATGTCCGTTGAGAAGACGGAAATGACCTCCGCTGCTGAGCTTGAACAAGACGAAGACCCGTTTAATCAACCCAAGCCCGCTTCCCAATGGGGTGGCGGCCCGTTTCCACCTCCGTTCAGTCTGAACTAAGTGTCTCTACAGTACCCCATCGAACTTTCGTTCAAGCTTTTAACCTTCGGCCAACGCATCGTCGCAACGGGGGCCGATCAACAGACGCTGATGTACATCAAGCAAAAGATGTTCAAGCTCAAAGAGGCGATTGAGGTCTATGCCGATGAAAGCCAAGAGCGTCTCATCTTTCGAATTGAAGCGGACCGGATCATCGATTTCTCAGCAAACTACCATTTCACCGATGCAGATGGCTCAGACTGGGGGAGCGTACGAAGAAAGGGAATGCGTTCGCTTTGGTCAGCCAGCTATGAGATCATTCAAGACGGCCAGGTCGACATGGTGATTAATGAAGAGTCAGCTGCGAAGAAACTCTTGGAGGGAATCCTCGGAGAAATCCCCATCCTCGGAATACTCGCGATTTACTTGATCAACCCTTCCTATTTGGTCACCCGCCCAGACGGCACACCACTTCTTCGGTTGACCAAACGCCCCGCTTTCTTCGAAGGCAAATTTACTTTGGAAAAGTTGGCCGATATTCCCGCAGACGATGAACTTCGATCACTCATGGGACTGATCACGATGTGCTTACTGGAACGTAAACGTGGCTAAGACTGCCGATTAGTGCTTTAATCGCTGGGGTCTTTATTGGAGGCCAGGCTTTTGAGCGAATGCGCAACGGCACCCAAGAGCTTTTTCGTTGCATTGATACTGAATCGATAGACTTCGGCAGACCCTTGCTGGTTATTCTCCAGCTCGATCATTCGATTCCCATCCTCACCACTGGTGACACGAACAGACCAAACTGCGTTTCCCATCGCTGACTCGATGGCAATGGATTTCGCAGAGGAAACATCCTGATCTTTCAGAAGTCCACCAATCGTCTTGATCCATGACTTCGCCTGCCGCTCGGCAAGCATCAAGGTACCGCCTCCGGGTGCTTTCGTTTCACCGGGAACGATTGGAACCATGAGACTGATATTGACCGATGGATCAAAACCCTCCCAAGCCGTAGCCTGGGTGTAGGTGTAACCCGTACGTCCACTGCCGACCAAGAGGAATGGCGACGGATCACCAATCCAGGTCCGATCCTCGATCAAAACCGATTTGACCGAAGGGTCGAATGAATCATCATCTGGGCTCCAATCACCAGCCGAAACTGTGTTGACCGGAAAAGCAGAGAGAAACGCGAAAGCCAACCAATACTTCATCATCCAGTCATTCTCCTGTGCAACAAGAAGCTCAGACGAATGCCGTCGTTACGGCACACTAGCGCAGGCTCTACCAGCGATGGACGTTCGATGGCTGTGGTGAGGCTCCCGGTCACTTTCATGCTATTGCAAAGCTAGGTTCAAGTATAAAAACGATTGTAATTCCTTGAGAGGCAACTTTCGAACATTCAGCGCCAGTCAAAAGACAAGCATTTACCGAAACGGCAATTAAGCCACGACAAATTGAAGACCAATACTCCCAATCAACGACTCGGCTTACTCCGAATAGTCGGATCGAAGACGGTCTGGGCGGTTTGTTTAGTATCCGTGATTGGATTTATCTTACTTCAGTGGCTCAAACATATCGGTGGACCAGAGCAAATTGTCGGTCGCTTTGGTCCAGCGGGTCCCATCATGACAATGACCATTCAGCTTATTCTCGCACTCACCCCATTCCCGTCTGACGTGATCGCGATTGCCCATGGCGCGATCTTTGGCTTCTTACCGGGTGCTATCTATTCATGGACCAGTTGGTGGCTCGCATCGATCTTGGAATTTGGCCTTGGCCGACGCGTCCGCAACGAATTTGACTTAGACTCTGCGCTATCCAAAGCACCTGAGCGAATCAGATCGTTTCCGATCTCGCACCCGATCTATCTGATCCTCTCTCGCCAGATCCCATGGCTGGGCGGCCATGTTTCTACGTTTGTCCCGGGTGCGGCCGGCGTCAGCTGGCAACGCTACCTGTGGTGCTCAGCAATTGCGATCATCCCGGGATCACTCATCTTGGCTGCCCTGGGCGCTAGGATTATCGAATGGACATCGGCGTGATAACCCCAAACGACCTCGCGATATTCGAATCGAGGTAAAGAGCTCCCGGATTCTCACCTTTGACGCATCGTTAGACCTTCCAAACTCGAGAGTCATCGAGCACACGACATCACTCGACTAGACGCTTCCCCATGCTGATGCGTTGCTCGATGGCAAAACCAAGTGACTCGTAAAATGCAACAACTTGGTCGTTGTCAGATCGAACTTGCAGGTTGAGTTTCGGGCAACCAAGAGATTCGAGGGCACTCTCGGCCCGAAGCAATAACCGCGTACCAATCCCACGACGTCGATGAGAAGTGGAAACCGCAAGCGAATAGATCCACCCGCGATGCCCGTCGTATCCAGCAAGAACAGTCCCCACAACCAATTCGCCATCGATCGCTACAAAGATCAGATCGTCGGCGACAAGCAACTTACGATCCAACGAAGCAGCCGGATCGTTGTGTCCTGTCCAGTTTGGAAAAACTTGCTCCCAGAGCGTTAGAACCATCTCACGATCGGTAGACTCATATTTTCGGATTTGCATCATTCAATCGTAGTAAGTCGCTGCAGCCGTGGAAAACCTCGATGATCTTGCCGACAAGGTCATCGATGAATTCTCCATCATCTGCTCATCGAGCGAATAAGGCGTTCTATCAGCTTCGCGGCGTCAATTGGATCTGTGCAAATCGTGTACTCCCATTCTGCACCGGTTAACGAGAAGCCAATCCGGTAGCCACATTCCGGTGGGTCAGCGGAAATATCATAGGTGTGAGCATGGACGAAGGATGAAACCTGGTCGAATGGGTGAGTCGCATCACGAAGTACAAAATGCATCAACTGGTGTGAGGTTCCAACCCAGATGTCAGGACCATCAATAGACTCGAGCGATTCAAGCAAGCGGCGAATGGCCAAACAACGTTGATGCAAAATGGGGTCAGACCGATCGCACAGTCCATCGATAAAAGAGCCAAAGAGACCATCGCGAGTTTTCCACTGATTCGATAGACCACTAATCTTCATTCTGCACTTGGTTGGAATCTGAGACATGCTTGAGACATCACGATGCCCAATAAAAACACAGCGTTTACGACCGTAATCATGTCCGTGCCACAGCAAAATATCACGAGAATCTGAATGACCTAGACATCTCTTGTGGCAATCCCACACTTGCACCAACATTCAGCCAACCACGTCGCCATCTCGAGACACGCGAATCGATTCCCCTGAATAGAAATCTTCACGCTTCGCATATTCGCCGGAGGCAACTAGATCCGATTCGGTGATGGAGTAGACGGCCGAGAATTTGTAGACGTGAATGGCATAACACCAAGAACCGTTTTCGTCACGTGCCCATCCCAACACCGCCGCTAGCAAACCATTCAGTGCCGAGATCTCAGGATCGACCGTTTTTACACGGACCTTCTCGTATCGCTCAAACTTCTGACCTGCCATTTCTAAAAACATGTGTTGAACGAAGTGATTGACGGACGCATCATGGTAGCCGAAACGAGTGCTGTCCACGCCATCGAGAAACACACCACTAAGACTCTACATGGCATGCAAAGATGGGTGCTCCAGGGTGATCTTTCATGCAGACCAAGTTAGTTGCTGGCGCAACAAAGCGATTCTCGGCTGTGCCATTCGTGATCAATACCCCGCAGCAAGAGCGCGTTATCAAACACTACCGAGCCCGCAGGAAAAATATCGCGGTCATCAAAAAATGAAGATTGCACATGCGTAACCGCAAGAGGTTGCACATCCCAGGTGTTCGTTTGCAACTCCAGGCCGTCGAATCGCTGAGCCGAACTCCCGGGCGAGTATCCAACGGATCCAGCCTCGAAAAACCGGGAACATTCGGCGACTGAGCCGAAGACAGAGTCGCTTGGCAATTCATCAGTCGTTTTACCCTCAACAACAACACGTGCAGAACCATCTGTGCTTTCCATGGCGATGCAATACTCGTCATCTATCTCACGAACATCAAACCGCGCCAAGTTGTGCAATCCTGGAAAGACACGACCACCAGCCAGAGCATTCAGAAACGAAGAAGTGTCGCGACGGGGAATGTAAACGCCGGTTTCGATAATCCCATCCTCTTCCCATTCAACCGCGATCCGATGGGCTGCGTTTTCTGAGGAGATTCCAAAGAACGGTGGAAAGCGTTTGGGCCGAATGCTCTTTAGGCGAATCAAACAGATGCCTGCCACACCGAACCCGTTGACTATCTGGGGTTGGAACGGCGGAGGACAAACGCGAGACAATACCTGAGGATCGACTCGGAAGTTGACGAGCACCCGTCGGTCGATCGTTCCGCGAATGGTGGGGATTCGCATTAAGTGCGCCTAGCGAATGATTAATCTTCTGTGTTTCAAACCGCCATGAAGCATCTAAGTTAACGTTGAGAGGCTCTCAGATCACTTCTTAAACATGGCGCTGAGCACCAAAGCATGACTCGAACGACGAGTGGCAACAAACGCCAGCAAAGCCTGGATTGCGATTGAGCTGCGTCATTGTAGGATGCGGACTGAAGTCTGCCCTCGATATCAAGCAGTGCTTTATCGTCTATCAAGCGTACAGTTCAAAGTGAAAGCGTACGTCATCATCGCGAAGAAAGTGCGAAATAAACGATCGAAAAGATTCTCACCAAGACCAACGGCAGCTTCGAACGAACGCAGGCTTCCCGAAAGGCCTTGCTCCATACCAATCGTCAACTCAACTCTCATCTTGCATTGAGTCGATGTTCGTGAGGCCACCGAGACAATCATCGCACACAGGATTGGACCGCCATGTGAACCGTCCAAACACGGCCCACATGAAGCCGGGATAGCCGAAAGCGACCAACCCCATGAACGCATTGAATGCCGTGGTCGATGAACGGCGACCATCACCAACCCATT
>JBCCKZ010000203.1:0-8675 GCA_039027135.1 Planctomycetota bacterium | reverse complement strand
CCGGCAAGCTCGAGTCCTCGGGCACGTTCCTCGGGATCATTACTGGTTAGTGGATAGGGCCAAAATAGGAATGAACACAGTCCGCTGATCGCGATGCCAATCTCATCGGCCATCTTGGCGATGGCTTGGAAGTCAGCCGGCGAGGCTTCGGGCGACAGATCGCTTTCGAGATCAAAATTGAGTTCGATGCCGTCGAAGCCCGCGTCCTTAGCGAGTTGTAGACATTGACGCAGGTCCATTTTGTCTGGATAGGGGAAGGCCCAAAGGTTGATGGACTTCTTCATCTTGTCTCGCAGCGGAGCCGGTTCAATCGTCGAAGATTCAGGAGTATTCGCATCATTGGCTCGCGCCACTTGATCAGCAGCGGCGATCATCGCTCCACCAGCCGCAGCTCGGGTGATCCATTCACGGCGATTGGAAAGGTCGATCGGGCTCAATGCGTTACCTTGGATTACTCGCGTTGCTAGCTTTCCCGTCTATCCTACCCACCTTGCTTTGGCCCGTCTTGCTTTGGCGCGGGCACTTTTGATAGGCCCACCACCATGGCGAAGTCTTTGTATTTTTCGGTGGGTGAGCCCAGTGGCGATCAACACGCGGCTCGGATGATCGGGCAATTAAGAGCCCAATGTCCTGGCATTCGGACGCTCGGGATGGGTGGGCCGTCAATGGCCGCTGCAGGTTGTGAGCTGATGGTCGATTTGACCCAACATGCTGTCGTCGGGTTGGTGGAAGTACTGCCGAAACTCAGAGAGTTCTTTCGCTTTGCGGACCAGGCCGAAGCTGTTTTTCGCAAGGGCGGAATCGACGCGGTCGTGTTGGTTGACTTTCCCGGATTCAATTGGCACATCGCAAAACGAGCCAAGAAATACAAGATTCCCGTATTTTATTACTGCCCACCTCAGCTTTGGGCTTGGGCACCTTGGCGGATCGGGAAACTCCGACGGCACGTTGATCACGTGCTATCGGTTTTGCCATTCGAGCACGAGTACTTCCAAAGACGTGGAATCGATAGTGTTCACGTCGGGCATCCGTTCTTTGATGCCGTCGAGGAATCACCGCTGCACAAGCCAACTGTGTCCACGATGCAAGAAAGCATGGATGGAGGCAAGCGTCTGGTAGCGGTTTTGCCCGGGTCAAGAACCGCTGAAGTTCACGGGAATTTTCCCCTGCAGCTTTCCGCGATCGAGCGGCTCGCCCAGCGGCATCCGGATTGTCAATTCATGGTGGCAGCTCATCGAGATTCCCATGCACTTTGGTGCCGGCGGCATTGGCAGGAGAATGAATCACGACGTCAGCTACCCATCGAGATCTTTGTCGGTCGCACAAGCGAAATCATCGAAATGGCGTGTTGTGCGATGATGGTCAGCGGCTCGGTTTCTTTGGAGCTGATGGCCCGGAAGACTCCTGCGGCGGTCACCTACCGTGTTGGCCGGATCATGCACGCATTGGGAAAGAGGCTCATTCGGGTCGACTCTTTGAGTCTGCCAAACCTGATGCATGACCAGCACATTTTCCCCGAGCACGTTTCCGTGGGTGATAGCAAACCAGCGGTTGATTTTCTCGTCAAATCAATGGATGCCTACCTTTCGGATGAGTTCTACCGGCGTGGCGTTGTTCAGGCTCTCGAAGAGCTGTGTTTCCGGTACGGGCGAACGGGAGCATCCGAACGGGCGGCCGCAGAGATCCTGAAACAGCTCGGCGTCCAAACCGCACGGCGGCTTGCTGCGTAAGAGATATTCCTAGGAATTCGCACCGGATTTCCTAGCCCGAAGCGTCCGCAAGGGATTCTCGGTGTTCCTCGCTGACGCATCGAGTTCGGACTAAAGTCTGGACCAATTCGATGTCTTAGAAACCGTTTGAAACTTGCTTTACCCTTCCTCCGGGAGGGTCGCGAGGAACGAGCGGGGAGGGCAACATCCACGAATTGCTTCGTTTCACCCTCCCCGGCGGCTACCGCGTCCGACCCTTCCGCTTGCGGGAGGTTGTTTTCAAACAGTTTCTTAGACGACTTGCCCTTCGACTCATTCACGAATCTGGCTTGATTATCCATGGCTTTGGAATCTTCTTTCAGCGATCTCATTCAAACGACCAGCCTTGGAAGCGAGGCAGGGTTCGATGCGGAGGAAGCACCACGGGAGGCCAGAATCTCGGGCTACATCGCTCTGGTCTTGGGCCTTGCCGGCTCTTTTGCGATCATTGGATTTGTGGGTGGGATCATTGCCTTGTTTGCGATCGCGTTCGGCTTGTATTCCCAGCGGGCACCCAAGAACGTGGACTCCCAAAAGGTCAACATAAACCAGTTTCGAGGCGTGCGATCGGGGCAGTGGGGCCTCGTCCTAGGTGGTCTATTTGCCGCCATCGGAATCGGTCAGCCCTATCTCAAATGGAATGATTTGGGCGGTGAAGCGATTGAGTTCACCCGAGTCTATATCGACTTGATCGAGCAGAACAAAATCATGTTGATGGACCGACTGGCTCGGCCACACCTCCAGCGTGAGCCACTCGAGGCCGGAAAGATCGTCGCTGACGAGCGGGATCTGGAGCGACTCACCGAGAAAGTGATTGTCAGCGAGAACTTCCAGCCCTTGGTTCAGCAAGTCGGTGGATCAGAAAATTGGGAACTCGACCGACCGGTGAGGGTTTATAACGATCGGGGTACGGATCGCGCGGAAGTGGTTTGGCGAGCCAAGAGCGATGCTACCAAGCTCTTGCAGTTCTTCTTGGTTTACGAAGTCGATGTGGACGACCAAGCCCAGTGGTTTATCGAGACCACGCAGCCTTATCGAGAAATGATCATCTCGGAATCGATTCTCTAGTTGATCCTAATCGTTCAACGACTCTCGAAGCTTTTTGACGAGGTCGTCGTCTTCATTTTCTTTCAGAAGACGATCTGCCCAATCGATGGCTTGGTCGGTCTTGCCCGATGCCTCGAGAGCTCGTACGAGACCGACCCAGGCGGCCATCTTCATTCGGGCAGCCTTCTTTTCGCCAACCTTATCGATGACATCCTCAACGGCGTTCTCGAATTCCTGGACCGCAAGTTCGTACTTGCCTTGAGCCAATTTGATTTGTCCCAAGCCGTTCAGCGCGCCACCGTGATCAGGTTTGACTTCTAAAACCTTGTCAAATTCCTCCGCGGCTTTGTCATACATCCTCATGTGCAACATCGACCATGCCAAGCCGTTTCGAGATTCCGTTAGCGAAGGATCTTTCTCGAGGGCCTTCGTAAATAGCTTGTAGGCTTCGGGGTAATTCCTGCGTCTCCATACTGTCCAGGCCTGACTGGCTATAACCTCTGCCGGTAAGCCTTCGGCCTGAGAGGGGACATCCTTTCTCAAAAGCTGATCGATTGTGGCTTCTCGGTTCTGCATTTCTTTTTGGAACTTCCGTTTCAGCTGATCAAGCTGTCTTTCGATACGCGTGATGCGGTCGCGATAATCTTCCATTCGCTTATCGAACGCCGCTTCGATCTCTTCGCGGCTTTGTTGATCCGTGTTTGCCTGTTTATTAGCGAGTTCAGATCGCTGGGCCTTTAATGGCCGAATACTAGTCATCACCATCGCAATGATCGTGAGGCCAACAAGAGCTGATGTGATCTTTGGTCGTGTACGCATGTGCTGATTTCTCTTTGAGGTGCCGCGGATCACTGCTGATCCACGTTGGGCGATTGGGAAAGGGTTGGTTTGTTCTCAATGAGATTGAAAGGGAACATCTCGAGGTCTTCTTGAAGTGAAGCCACTTCGCTTTCGAGGCGACTAAAGCCCTGTTCGAGTTCGAAAGTCTCCGTACTCAAAGCTGGCAGGAGAATCTCGCGTGGAAAAGCGATGTTGGCGTTCGTCGGAAGATCCGAGTCCGAGAATTCGGGCTGGCTCGGTCGTGCAACACCGAGATCGGTTCGAAAAGCAAATGTCACCAAGCAACCAAGCATCGCGGTAATGCCACCGGCGAGTGCCGCCACCTTCCACGGACTGCGCGGCTTAGGAATGCGCTGCGTGTCGCCAATTTTGATTCGCGGTAATTCGCAAGTTTGTGGTTGGTGAAAGTGGGCGAGACACTCCTCGAGGTGGTCCGCCAATTCATGAGCGTCGCTGAAGCGATCCGCGGGATCCTTTTGCAACAGTCGATCAACTATCGATTCCAACCAAGAGGGAATGTCGGATCGCAGTAGTCGAAGTGGCTTGTGTGGCTCATCAGTGACTTTTCGAATCGAAGAATAGGGACTGTTTCCTCGAAAAGGCGAATGACCGCATGACATCGCGTACATGACACAACCCAGAGAGAACAAATCCGATCGCCCATCAAGCAACTGATCTCGCACTTGTTCCGGTGACATGTATTGGGGTGTGCCAGCAAGGGAACCGCTCTTTGTTTGTCCCGCGTCTTCAATCAGGCGAGCCAAACCAAAGTCAGTCAAGACGACACGATCCACACTCATGGGCATGAGGATGTTTGCCGGCTTTACATCGCGGTGAACGACGCCTTGATCGTGTGCTGCTCCGAGGCCTCTCGACACCTGAAGAGCAATTCTTAGGATCTCTTCGATAGCGAGTGGAGCGTGTTTTTCAATACGCTGTTGAAGCGACATGCCGTTGATAAACGGCATGATGAGGTAAGGCATGCCTCGGTATTCAGAAACACCATGGATCGCGATCACATTGTCGTTGACTACTGCCGCTGCGGCTCGCGCCTCACTCGCGAATCTCGAACGGGCCGCGGAGTGAGTGCTGTATTCAGGGCGTAAGATCTTGATCGCGATGTATCGGTCGAGAGATACATCGCGTGCTTTGAAAACGACACCCATCCCGCCAGCACCAACGACGCCGCGGACTTCGTAGCCGGCAAAACGGCCGAGCATTTCGGGGTCGTCAGTTGCATCCAGCCAGCGATCCCAAGCAAGTTCGTGGCTGACTATTTCGTCGTTTTGGCCGAGGAATGATCTCACGTCGGACGCAAATGGATCCAGCAGATCATTCGATCTCAGTATGCTCTCTTCGGCGGACTGGCGGCAGGGTTCACATGACGCTAAGTGGGCTTCAAGCTGAGTGGCTTGGCCATCGTCGAGGCTGCCATCCAACCATTGTTTCAGTAGGTCGGGGTCGCAAGTAATGGGTGTCAAACGATTCTCCCCTCAGGTGCATGTGTATGGGTATCAAGTATTGAAACTTGATGGCGAAGTCGTTTTAGGATTCGACTTCGAGCGGCGTAGACGCTGGTAAGACTTCGGTTCAATTCGAGAGCGACCTCCGTGCCAGATCTTCCTTTAACGGCTGTCTCCCAAAAGCATTGCCACAACTCGGGGGCGGTTTGCCGTCGAATTTCACCAGCGGCTTGCTCAAAAATCTGGCGTCGATACTCCCACTCAATGTTCTGGGTTCGACAGTCTTTATCGGGAACTCGATCCAGTATCTCATAAGCTGCCGAGCCACCGGCAGCCCGGATACGATCTGGGCGTGTGAGCGCATTGATGATGGCATTACGTGCGATTGTCTTTAGCCAGGTGCGAAACTTGGCTCGATGCGAGTCCGGATCGAATTGCTCGATCGCTCCAGCGATTGAGAGAAAAACGGTCTGGACGAGGTCATCGGCGTCGGCCGCCTGAAAGCCCTGGCTCCGTGCCATGGCTGTCAATGTGGGACGATAGATTCGTTCGAAATCAAACCAGGCTTCTTGGTCGCCATTGTCTCGAAGCCGAAAGATGAGGCTTGCCCGGGTTACCTCTTCTCCGGCGGTCTCGCAATTCGTCGACAAGATGTCTGGTTGATCCATGCTGTCTTTCACACAAGACCCGGCAAAACCTTACCACTAATTTGAATTTTATCGTCTCGGCTGTCACACTTTCGTACTCTCAATCAACTGTCCTCCATTTGAATGAAGTCCGAATCGTTTGCTGATACCTTATTCCACCGACGCGCCAATTTACCATTTACCGTTTGCAACGGTTGGCATCATGGTTGCCAACATCGTTGCTTTGGTCGCGGTGATATGGGGATTGTTCTCTGGCAATCTGGAGTTGGAAACCGTTGAAGCTTTCGCGCTTCAGTTTGACACGATCAATCCCATTCAGTGGATCACAGCCGCATTTTTGCATGCCGGTCCGTTTCATCTGATTGGCAACATGATCTTTCTTTGGGCTTTTGGCTTGATCATCGAGGGCAAGATTGGGTCGCTTGCTTTTGCAGTTCTATATTTCGGGATCACCGCCATCGACAATGCTGGGGTTCAGATAGTCATGTTCTTGATCGGCAGTGAAGACTGGGCCGTCGGAGCATCAGGAACCATCTTTGCCTTAATGGTAATTGCTTTGATTTGGGCGCCGGAGAACTGCATGGATGTTGTTCTCATCCTGTTGTTCCGTGGTTTCAAATTTGAAGTTCGAGTGGTGACGTTAGCCGGTTTTTACATCGCGCTCGAAGTGATCACGCTCTTCTTCAATGGATTCACCATGTCATCGGCGATGTTGCATATGGCCGGTGTGCTTGTTGGCGCGCCAGTTGGGTTGTTGATGCTCAATCGAGGAATGGTCGATTGCGAGGATTGGGACATCATTGCTCGAAACGAATGGTTGCAAGAGTACCGATTTTTGTGTCCCGCAGATCGTTATCAACGGCTTAGAGCCAAGGAAGACGGTAGTGAGGATGCCGAGGCAGCTGAGTTGGCAGGTCGATATAGCCTTTTGACGCCATCGACGAAGAAGAGCGAATCGGGATCTTCAAATCGCAAGCGAAAGCGTTCGATTGAGCCAAGTAAAAGTGAACCAGTTAAATCGAGCACGCGTGGTCCGCTAGAGACGGGCAAAGAGAAAAGGAAGTTCTCGATGCCTTGGTCGAAGTCGATCAAGAATGAGCCTGAGCCGCGTGCTAGGCCAGAGCCCAAGCGACCATCCGAATCTTCCCGTGCCCATCCCGACTACAACCGTCTGAACTATTTATTGCGTCAAGCTTTGGAACAGTCATCGGTTGTGACAGCCGAACACCATTTTGAGGATCTGCGTAAGAAGGATCTCATCGATGGCTTAGCCGACTCGACTTTGAAGGCTTACATCAAATTGATGTCGTCGGCGGGTCAGCATCTTGCCACATTGATGCCACTCCATGTTTTGGCGGACCGAGACGGTGAGCACGCCGATCGAGCCCGGTTGCAGATCGCCAAAGTTCAATTGAAGGTCTTGAAAACACCCGTGGAAGCTTTGAAGACTCTTGGGAAGATACAAGACTATCCGGAACAGGACGCTTTAAACCAGGTTGCGACGCAAGGTGAGCAACGCGATCTGCAACGGAAAGTCCTGCAGCAAAAGGAAGCTCTCATACAGCAATGCCAACAATCACAGCAATGAGCCGACGGCATAGGTAACCAGGCCTCGGGTTTGAGCTTTGAGGGAGCTTGTGCATTGCTTCGCTCTCCAATTCGGCTGTTCGCATCGCGGCTCGTTCGACTGCCATTCTTAACGCTAAGCCTCAGGCGGTTGTATGTGTCCCGATCGGGCTCATTGGACTTTGTCAGCGAGTCCGCGTTTCGACGCTGGTGAACCCAAGTAGAGCACTAGCAACCCAACAATCGTAAGTACGACGCCGGCGATCAAAGGTCCGGTGATCGGTTCAGTAAAGAAGACAACACCCGCGATCAACGCCATCGCCACCTGCGACGCGTTGACAAGATTGACGGTGTTGACCGGGACAAGCTTTAGAGCAAGCGTCAACGCAATGAATGCCATGAAGTTCATGATGCCCGCGAAACACATGACGTTCCACTCGTCGGGCTGAATCTCACGCAGCCCTTCAAGCCCCATCGTCAGCGCTGTGAACAACCACAAACTAACGAATCCCACGAATCCGCTGATAAACATCGTTAGTGTCATCGAAACGCCATCGTGCATGGTCCGTCGCATCACGACACCAAAGAGCGCATAAGCAATGCCAGCGCCCATCGCGCACAGGGCGCCCACCCAGCCGGGCATCGACGATACGGACTCAGCGGGACGACGACTTTCGTCCGGTAGTGAGAGGACGCTGACAGCCGCCAGCATGATCATGATGGAGATCACCGCGGAAGTCGTGATCCGCTCGCCGAGAAGCAATCGACCTAGGGTCGCGCCACCCACGAGAATCATTCCCAGGGTTAGCGGCACGGAAGGTGCCAGACCAATGATGTCCAAGGCGACCTGAAACCCAGCGTTACCAACGAACTGGCCGAACAATGCCACTAGCGCGAACCACGGAATCATCCGATATCGGGTCAACAGTGATTGTTTGGTGAGCAACTTCCAAATCAGGTAAGGAGCTAGAAGTATGACGGTTGGCGCCGCCTTCACCGCCGAGACCAAGAACGGATCGATGCCGACAGCATCACGCAGCGCTATGTTGGCGCCCGTGTATAGGACAGCCGCCGCGATGCTTGCAATGGCTCCCACCAAGATTGCAGACGAGTGTGCCGGCTGGTCTGCAGGCTTGTTTTCATCCTCGGAAGCGATGGAAGGGGGGGATTCGTAGGGAGACGACTCGGGCAAAATGACTCGTACGAAAAGGGCCATGAAATGGTTGTGATGCAACCGGCGGCGAAGCGTGGCAGTCAACTGAATTCGGGTCAAGGCATCTTAGGGTGGAGTCGAACGAAACTACCCAAACTGAAGGTGTGAAGGCCTAATACACGAGTTAGTCGCTGGTCTCATTCGATTGAAT
>JBCCKZ010000202.1:0-8725 GCA_039027135.1 Planctomycetota bacterium | reverse complement strand
GTTGGGCTCACATCGGGCATCGACTGCACGACACAATCTTCCGGCTCAAGATTTTCTGCGAATTGGTCGCTGTGACGACGTACCCGTTTGAACTTCTCTAGCCAACCGATCGTGCGTCCTTCAACGCTCGGTGGCGTCGCTGCGATAACGCTCAAAAATCTGTCTCCAACAGGGCAACTGCGAACCTGGCTTCATTGTCGGTCCAGCATTCGGATAGGTGCCATCCGGCGTCGTGAGCCATTTTAGCGAACCCGATGACCGTGTATTTGTGTGAATGTTCCGTGCAAATCGTTTCGTCTTCCTTGAACTCAAATGTGGCGTCATCGATCGAGACGAATTGTCGGCGTAGGCTTTTCAAGTGCATTTCAATGCGATGATTGTGTTCGTCGTACAAAACTTGATGCTCAAACGCATCAAGGTCGAAATCGGCACCCAGCTCACGATTGATTCTTACGAGCAGGTTTCGATTGAATTCCGCCGTGACGCCCTGAGCGTCATCGTAGGCGTTGATGAGTTCATTGCGATCCTTTTGCAGATCAAAGCCGATCAGCATTCTTCCCCGTTCTCCAACAGCGTCTCTCGCCAATTCCAATAGCTCGGCTGCTTGAGTCTTTGAGAAGTTCCCGATGGTCGATCCCGGGAAAAAGATGCAGCGATCTCCTTCGTTACTTCGATCTTTCAATTCCCATGGCGCGTCGAGATCATTTGTGAAGTCGCCGACGATCGGGCAAATATTCAAGTCTGCGAACTCTCCGGTGAGTTCATCCGCAACCAAGTTCAAGTAGGCACCTGAAACATCAACCGGGTAATAGGCTTGAATCTGAGAAAGATGTTTGAGCAATAGACGGGTCTTCAAGCTGCTGCCGCTTCCCCATTCAATCAAATGAACGTTCGAACCTATGCGATCACAAATCTCATCGATGTTAGATTGCAGAATGCCAAGTTCGGTTCGGGTTGGATAGTACTCCGGAAGAGTGCAGATCCTGTCAAACCAAAGAGAGCCTCGTTGATCGTAAAAGTACTTTGACGAAAGACGTTTCGGATCTGATGCAAGTCCTCTCAAAACGTCTGCCAAGAATTCCGGATCGCCATTCCGCGTATCTGCTGCAAGGACATCAGTTGCCGACGCGTGTAGGTCAAGGTGGGGACGATTCTCACTGAGAAACGAGGTCGTAGCAGACTGCTGAGGAAGGGCCATCCAGGGCAACTCCAAAATGAACGCCCGTTCTGGGCGAGGAACGGTTTTTTTCAACTTATCAGGTGTCCGCATCGTAGATGTGCGTCGAGGGGGGGCTCTGCAAACGGTTGGTTTTCGCCTCCCAATTGTTACTTTCGTAACGAGTGGAATGATCGTTAGTCGGTATGGGTGCCAGGTGGTGGCAAAGCCCACTTCTGACCGACTCGCTTGATAGTGGAGCCTACGTTTAGGGGTCAGGTGAACCTTACGGCCCGTCACCTGAGCTCAATCCCCCAAACAAATACTCCCGGCCATGTCCGATGACTCCCTACCGCCGCCCTTAACAGGTATAGGTAATCCTAGCGCGAGTCAGGATGGGTTTTCGACCAATGGTCTCAATATGGGAACGTCGTCGACTGCCAGCCCTAAGGCTTCGGTTGGCGAAATGCTTCGCAACCTGAGCGAGCAATCCCACGATGTGGCTTCGGGACTGACCAATCAGGGAATCGTTTCTGATCCTCATCAAAATCACCTAGCGGTCGTTCGACTTGGCATCGCTGCCTCGCTGTTTTACGCATTGCGTACCAAACACCAGGCTACCGCTGCACACGGGCTACGTGTGGCCTTGTCGTGTTCCGCATGGTGTAACCATATGTCGATGAATGGAGATTTCCAGGATCGACTCGAGGTCGCAGCACTGTTGCATGATCTTGGAAAGATTGGCATCGCCGATCGCATTTTGCGCAAACCAGGTCAACTGACGACAGAAGAAAAGCTGACGATTGATTTAGCGCCGGATTTGGGCGTTGAGATCCTCCGCGGCTGCATCGCTGATCAAGAGCTGCTTGATATCATTCGATATGGAGGACGTTGGTTCAATAGTCGTCGTCAAGATGATGGCCCGTGCGGAGATGCTATTCCGCTTGGTGCAAGAATGTTGTCGATCACCGATGCATACGATTCGATGACGACGGACACGGTTTACCGTGCCGCGTTGACGCGTGAGATGGCGACGGTGGAGCTGAATCGCGGAGCCGGTTCTCAGTTTGACCCTGAGCTCGTCCATCACTTCACATGCATGGTCGAAGCCGATCCAACGATCATTCAAAAAGACGTAAGTCACCGTTGGCTACGAGGACTACAGAGCCAGGATTCAAACCGTTTTTATTCGCTGTCCTCGCCAGCTCCCCAGAGCAGCGTTGGATCAGACGAACTTCGAAGCTTTCATCAACGGCTAGTTGAAACAACGGGAGAGGCTGTTGCGTTTCTTGACAACGAGCGAACCATTCTTCGTTGGAATGTTGCCCTTGAAGAACTGACGGGCATTCCCGCCGATGCTATCGAGGGAACTCGTTGGGAATCCAATCTACTTGAGCTGCGAGATTGCCAAGCACAAGAACCTCTTTGTCGATGCCCGATCGAGGAGGCCTTTCGGTCGCAAACCGATATCAGTGATGATTGTCTGATGGTCGGCAGCGACGGCAATCTGCTGCCAATTCAGATTCGTGTCTCACCAGTTCGTGGACAGGTGCCAGGCAATCTTGGGATGATCATCAGCTTGCGGGACCAGAGTACAGTTCGCAAGCTACAGGGGCGTATCGAGACGCTTGCCGAGCAAAACGACCTTGATCCTTTGACAAAGGTAGCCAACCGAGCTTGTTTCGATCGTACTCTCGCTGAACTCATCGAGCAGGCCTCGACGACGGGTTCACCGCTGAGCCTAATCATCTGTGATATCGATCACTTCAAGGCGGTCAACGACACGCACGGGCATCAAGCGGGTGATGAGGCTCTCGTTAGTTTTGCCAACCTACTAAAAGCTCATTCTCGTCAGGGAGACTTGGTCGTTCGCTATGGGGGTGAGGAATTCCTGTTGCTAACACCGGGTTGTGATACGGCAACTTGTTCAAGACGGGCCGAGGCAATCCGTGTCGCACTTGAACAGACACCTCTTTCTTCATTGAATAACGAATCCGTTACGGCGTCATTCGGAGTGACGGAGTTTCAAGGTGGCGACACTGCTGAGTCGATCGTCGCACGTGCGGACCGGGCACTGTTGAGAGCGAAGGACACCGGACGAAACCGAGTCATCCAGTTAGGTGGCGGCGCCAAGTTGGTGAACGTCAGCGAACAAAAACCGAAACCTGAATCAAGCTGGCTCAGTTGGTTTGGAAGCAGCAAGCCAGCACGCAATAAGGAAATCAACATTGCCACCCCCGTGCCGGTTGAAATGGCGATCGAAAAACTAAAGGGATTCATTGCCGACCATCGCGCTGAGATCATTTCGGTCGATGACAACCAGCTTTCGATTCGGGTGAAAGCACGTTTCGCAAACCCGGGGCGACGAAAAGTCGATCACCAGGTTCAAATTCGCGTCGATATGGAGCTGGCACCCGACGTCAACGAAGTCAGTGGCGCTGTGAAAGGGACGATTGTTCAGGCTCGCTTGACTCCGAATAGACACCGAGATCGCCGCGATGGCGTCCTTGAAGGTTGCTTCGACCAAGTGCAGCAGAGCCTCAAGAGCTATCTCATGGGACAGATTGTCTGATTCGATCGTGCAATCGAGATTGAGCTCGTTTCAAGCTCTCCACACCTTGCCTCGCTATCAACATCGAATTCCGATGGTTACCGCTGGTAAATCGGCAGGTAGTGATACCGGACACTCAGTGCCAGTATCGCAAGACTCGTTGCGTAGATCAGACCTTGGTTTCTTTCTTCGCCATTGATGCCGGACCATAAGCCGTCCCTTCTTTGAGTCTTTAGCAAAAGTTCGCTGGTAATGCGTTGGCTTTCATCGGCCGCTTCGCCACCGACTTGATACATCCCTTGTGCGTAATAGTAGAGGCCATAGAACAGATATCGCTCATTGCGTTTGGGGGGATGGGCAAGTAACCATGCTGACGCGGCTTCAATGCTAGGATCCGTGTAGCGTCCACAAACCTGCATCGCCAACAAACCTGCCGCAGTCATTGCGAAGGTTGGATTGCCGCCACCGGGCGTGTAGCTGAACCCCCAATTGCCGTCTTTCGAATGATGCTTGGTAGTCGAGTTGAGCAAGTAGGCAACCGCTTTGTCGATAGCCTCAGCAGGTACTTCCATCTCATCGTTCTTTGCGGAGCGAAGCGCCATGACCTGCCAAACCGAAACGGATAGGTCCGAGTCTTTAGAATCGGGATGATAACGCCAACCTCCTCGAGCTTTTTTAGGCTTGGAGACATCCTGCGACGCCAGAATCAATCGAAGAGATTGTTCAAGCTTGGTACGCATGACTTCGTTCTGTCCCGGGCCCACAGCCATCCCAATCAACTCGGTAAGCATGAGCGTGATGATGCCGTGTCCGTACATGCGTGAGTTATCTGCGCCACCGAAGTAGCCTCTGTCGTCTTGGTGCCGATCATGTAAGACAAAGTCGATACCTCGACGCATGGCCTCACCGAACGGTGACGGGTCTCCTGGCACATGCCCAATCGATGCCAAGGCCATCATCGCAAGTGAAGTCAACGCGACGCGGCTTTTCTTGTCGGCAATGGCCCCATCCTCCGCTTGACGAGTCATCAAGGATTTCGCGGCTCGCTGGAGAGCTAAATCCACATCGTCCGGATAGTCATCGGCAGCATTGGTGCGTGGATGAAGACGGGTGAAACCCGATGCGAATGCTAGGGATGAAGTCAGGAGCATTGCTCGACGGGAAGGGCTTGTGCGGAGCAGGCAGGATTCGGTCTTTGTTCTTCGAATCATCACTCAGTCACCGTGCTGCTTGATTCGCGTGCGAGTGTTTCAAAGTAAACTCGAACATCCTCTCGGTACTCCGCAGGGACTTCTGCCCTGGAGCCCCGTCCGGCATCGATTTGGTCACGATCGCGAAGCGTCGCCCAGTCATCACCCAGTGTTGAAACGCCGCTGATATCCAACAGGTTCTTTTTCGCGAGACCTTCGGCTGAACCCGCCTGGGATGAAAAACTGTCTGTGTCAGTCTTTGGTTGGCTGGGCTTTGTTTCCGAGTTCTCGCTGGATTGCGTTTGAGGTCCTCCCGCCATCGCATCGGATTGGCTAGCCGATGGTTGACTGGCATTCTTGCCTTGCATCGCTTGATCCAACGCCGATTGACGCTGCGAAGCGGCTTGCTGAACATGCTGGGCAAGCATCTGAGACAAGGCTGACGAAGATTCGGCGGCAGTCGATGGTGCAGCATCGCCAGATGGACTTTGAGAAGCCGCGTCGAGTTCATCCATTGCCTTAGCCATCAAGCGAGCTTGGGATGGAGTGTCGCCTGGCTGTGGATTGGATTTTTCGGGCGAAGTTTGGGACTGACCTTGGCTTGAATCCGAGGTGGTATTTGAACCCGATGACATGGCCTGGGCAATTTGAGACATGCTTTCGGCTGCTGACTTGATCTTGTCGGCGACACCCCTGGCATCATCCGGTGACGAAGATGATTGCTGAGAGGCTTGATTGGCTTGTTGTGATGCCTCGGCCGCGGACCGTTCGGCGGGTAGTCCTGACTGCATCATTTGCTCGTTTGCATCAGCAATCGTTTGTTTTTGTGACGAGAGCTTCTCGTCCAGTGCCATTGCTGGAATCGCATCGGCGAGTCGCTCAGTATGCCTTTGAAGGCGGTCGAGCATTTGCTGAGCTTGTGATGCCCTTTGAGCAAGTTGCTGCTGTCTTTGGTCCGCATCCTTGATCGCGCTGGGGGTCGACTCGAGCTGTGGTCTTCCCTTAATTTTTGCAACCGCGTCGTTGTGGCTATTCGAAATCTCTTCCACTTCTGACCGAGCTCGTTCAGCGACCGTCTTGGACCATTGGGCCGATGGGTTTGGGGCATCAAGTTTGGGTGTTCGCTGAGCTTGTTCTTTGTCCGAAAGACTTTTGGCTCGCGAGCGTCTTGCCTCGGAATCAGCCAGGGATTCTTCGAGACTGGCCTTTTCGCTTTGACGCTGCTTCAGCTGCTCGCTGCGTTGGTCCAGGGCTCTTTCAAGGTTCCTCTTTTGCGATTCCTTCTTGGATTTTTCGATTTGTTTGCGAGTGCTCTCGTTTTGGCGTTTTAACGCTTGGATCTGGCGGTTGATCAAGTCAATCGAACGTTGATCACCACGCGCTTTTTGCGTCCATTCTCGCTCCATCGCCTCGGTGGTTCGGATACGAGAGTCTCGCAGTGACCTTGCTTGCTGCTCCAGCTGCTTAACTTGCCGATTCCGATTTGACTCGGCTCCGTGAATAGGATCACTTACGCGATCATCGAGCTGATCTCCAACTCTGTTCAGCTGATCTTGAACCGCGGACATTGACTTAGAGACTCTCGCCATACGATCGAGCAGAGTTTGGCGGGTTTGGTCAATTCGCTGATCGCGTCGAAGCTCATTGGCTATCTCTCGAAGGCTGTCAGCCGTTTCGGATGCTGCCTCTTGAGCCGCTGGTGTGTTGCTTGCACCGATCGCCGCTTGCAAAGTCGAGAGGTCGCGATCAGCGAGTGATCGAAGAAATCGCTCAGCGTCTTGCGTTTCGGAAAGAAGCTGCTTCTTAAGTTCCAAAAGATCCGTATCCGATCTCTCGAAATCACGAACGAGTTGTTCTCCATCTCGAGCGATTTGGTCGAGGTCTCTTCGCACCGAATCACTTAATTGCTGAGTCATCGCCTCGACCTCTTCCCTCAATTCTGGATTGCGGCGAAGTTGAGATTCAATCTGATTCAGTAAGCTCTCGGGGTTCTGTTGTGCAGCCTGCGCCATGGCTTCATTCCGCTCGCCAAATACATTGGTGCCATTTTCGTAGTCATTGGAATCCATGGATTGTTTCGTGGATTCCGGAGGCAATTGATTGGGGCTCTGATCGCTGATCCGATCGGCAAGCTCGTCGGCTTTTTGGGAGAGCTCTTCGCGGGTCGCATCGGTTGCGAGTTCGGATTGAGGCTGATTCGTCTTGTTATGTCGGACTAACTTTGACAACGAGTCAAGCATTTGATTTGCGGCTTGATCAGCGGCTTGTGCAACCTCTCTCTCTTCCAACGATCCGAGCTGACGCTCAGTGGCGATGTCGTTGAGTCGTTGGGCGAGGTCTTTGGTCGATTCAATGACTCCCTCGTTCGACTTTGATTGGTCGCGGCTCTCGTTGGCGAGTTGCTTTGCTTGTTCTTTGAGAGAAGGAGCAAACCGCAAAATCGTCTGTCGGGCTTCATTCTCTAAGACTTGGTTATTAAGCAAGAATGCCTGGATCGACTTGTAGATCTCCTTGATGGGTTGAGCGGCAGAAAGCATTTCATCATGACTCCAGCGTCGTGATGACGTACGGTTTCGGGCACTTTGAAATGCCTCTCCATAGCGCACCCGATCGAGTGGTTCCAAAATTGACCAGTCGGTTCCTTGTCGCTGGAGTTGCCGGATGGGCTCCTGCGTTGATTCTCCAAAACGCTCAACAACCAGAGGATGGTGAAGACGCGTGCTGGCATCATCAATCAGCTGTGACTCGGGCTCGTGCAACTGCCACATGGAATCTCCCAATATGCGAATTCGAGCGATAGCCTGAAGTGTTGCCATCGCCTGGCCGAGCTGTTCGTAGACCTCTGTGGCTGGCACGTCTTCGAAATCTTGAAAACCACTTTTTCCAACGTTCTCAATGGCCAACTTCATCAAATGAAGGTCGCCAGCATATTTGGTCGCGGCAGGCAAGAGCGCGCGAGTGATATCGTGTCTTTGCTGGAGACGCTCTATGATATCCGAATGTAGTTTGGAGAACGCATCCTTTTCTTGTTGCTTTCCTGAACGTGACAGTTGATCTGTTTCTATATTGAGCTGATCATCACGAAAGGACTCTCGCATTGCCCGGTTAAGGCTATTCGGCAAGTTTGAATCGAGTGTGCTATGCCTTGTGTTGGCAATCAACTCGCGGTGGAGATCAATCAGTCTAAGTCGCAAGAGGTCTTTGTTTTCGGATTCTGCGCCGTCTTCAAGACTATCTATCCATCGCTGGACCCACTGATCGAAATTGTCGAATCGCTTGTTCGTTGAGTCTCCAATCCCGTCGCGGCGATCCGCGAGGAAATTCGAAACAACCATCAATCGATTTCTGACCATTGCCCCCGTACGATTCGCGACCAATTGAGCGTCGGGACCTTGAAGCGTTTGCAAACGTTCGCCGGAAAACTGATTGATCAAATGCAAAAGATCGTCTTGCAAGCCCTCGGTCACTAGCTGGCCGGCAAGCATTGATAGCCAATTCTGAAGCTCCTTGATGGATTTCGGCATCCTTGCTGACTCATTGCCAATTGGCCGAGAAAGTCGCGAAAGACTGATCGAAATACGCCAAGCGTCCAAGCCTCGACCGATCGGCAGGCCCCGGAACCCATCGGATTGGAGCCACATCGGTAGAAATTCTTGGATTGTTGTCGATACCGATTCGCGTTCCGCATCCGACTTTGGTTGTTGGACATCACTAAGTTCATCGAGCGTTTGGCGAATGAGAGCGAGCTGTTGATCCAGTCGATCATGTCGATCAGCGCGAAACTGATCGTCGGTGACGATGATCCGAATCATTCGACTCTGTGCGGCC
>JBCCKZ010000201.1:0-8738 GCA_039027135.1 Planctomycetota bacterium | reverse complement strand
CGCCAAGACCCTTGCCAAAAAGATCTTTCATGAAGTGGCCGTGGCTGAGGCTCACGTCCATGGATCGACTCTGCAAAAAGTTCACTTTCATGAAGTGGGAGCGATCGATTCGATTGGCGATATCGTTGGCGTCGCGATCGCCATGAGCCAGCTTGAAATCGACAAAGTCACCTCGAGCCCCATCCCCACTGGAACGGGATTTATCACGATCGCTCATGGGCGAGTCAGTGTTCCGGCACCGGCGACCGCCGAAATCCTTCGAGGCGTGCCACTAGCCTCGACGAATATTAACGCGGAGCTCACCACGCCCACTGGGGCCGCGATTGTGAAGGCTACGGCGGAGAGTTTTGGGGCGGTACCGGCCATGACGATCGATGCGATTGGTTACGGGGCAGGGACCCGCGATCTAGAGACGCAAGCGAATCTGTTGCGGGCACTGATCGGCAATGAGGTTCACGGCACAGCAACATCAGCAAAACACCAAACCATTGAACATGATCATGTGCACGTCATGGAAACCCAAGTGGATGATGCGACCGGTGAGGAGCTAGCGGTCGCGAGCGAGAAAATCATGGATGCAGGCGCTTTGGATTGTTTCTTTTCTCCGGTGCAAATGAAGAAAGGGCGTCCAGGAACACTCTTGACGGCCGTTGCTGCGGATGAAAAGGCTTCAGCGGTACGTGATGCAATCTTCCTTAATACTTCGACGATCGGCATACGCACCAATCAACAAAGCCGAGCCAAGCTGATCCGTCGCGAGGTTACCTTTGATCATCAAGGTACGACCGTTCGGGCCAAAGAAGTTGAGTTGCCGAATGGTAACCGACGTAGGAAGTTCGAAGCAGCTGATATCGAGCGTCTTACTTCGGAAACCGGTCGATCATTTCGTGAACTGACCGAAGAGCTATCACGATTGTGAAAACAATCCCGAGGTGGTTGGCGATCACGCTTTCGTTCGTCCCGCTGCTGCTGCTAGTCGTTGCTAGATTCTTGAGCCCCTCGCCACGTGGCTTGGGTACTCATCAACAATTGGGCCTACCGCCGTGCTCTCTGCGTGTCATGCTTGGAATTGAGTGTCCGGCATGCGGGATGACCACCTCTTGGTCCCATTTCACTCGAGGCCAATGGATCGATGCACTCCACGCGAATTACGCGGGCGTCATGTTAGCAGCTTTCTTCGTGGCATTTTGCCCATTTGCGCTTTGGCATTTGCTGCGTGACCGCCGGATGCCGACAGCAACGCTTCCGACCTGTGCCGTCGCCGTTTTCGGAATGATGTTCGCAATGATCTTTCGATGGTTGTGCCGCATCGTCTGAAAGTTTTCTTTGCAAAGATTCCAAAAGGGAAAGGATGATATGCAGAGAGTTCGCTTCAAATCACTTTGCAACCAAGGAGGCGGATCGTATGGGGAAACTCCTGATCGACCGTGTGGACTGGGGTTTTGGAGTTTGGAGTTTCACAGATTATGGCGTGAACCATGAAGACGTCCAAGTTGGATCGTTTTGTACCGACACCGCCTGATATCAAGGGGGTCAAACTCAAAGGCATCGTTTGACATTGATGGCGATTCACTGCATTTGATATGCCCAAAGCCCCTTGATTCAATTCTGCTCTCATAACCTCGACGATTCCATGTCACGTCTCACGCTGGTTGGTCTGGCGTTAACCGCATGTCTTGCCTTGCTCGTTCAAGCTGGATGTTTGCTGGCACCAGCCGCCAATCTTCTCAACGCCGCTGGACTCAACATGACGCCGGCTAGGTACGAGGGTTTACGTGACCAGACGGTTGCCGTTGTCGTCGAAACAGAGGCCTCGCTCTTTAGGGAGGATCCAGCTGCGAACGAGCTTTCGCTAAGACTTGGCGGTACCCTGACTGAGGAAGTCAAGAAACTGAAGCTGATTCGCCCCTCGAAACTTCGCGAGTATCGTGACGAACACGGTTATGACCCGGTGGACTTGGAAGAGTTCGGCATCGAGGTTGGGGCTGATCGAGTTGTCCATGTCCGCCTCAACAATCTCTCACTTCGTGGCGGAATCAACTTCTTTAAAGGAAGCACCGATGCAATCGTCACGGTGATCGATCCAGGAACCGGATTGATTGAACACACCGAAGAGATTTCTGGTTTTACGTTCCCACAGAACGCAGGTATCGAGACCACCTCAACCTCCGAGGAGCGTTTTCGCAAACTCTATCTGAGCATTCTGGCTCAAAGAATTGGGCGACTCTTTCATCCGTTTGACCCTAACGACCTTGCTGCCTTGGATAGCAAGATCGCTAGCTTCCGATGAACACAAAGACGATCGGTACCGTTGCCGGAGTAGGTGGTCGGGTCGACGCACCTGCTTCCGTCGAAGAATCTGATCGCGATCTCTTCACGGGCCCGGGCCAGTATCCCGCGCGTGAGATGAAGGTTTGGCGATGTAGTGATGCGATCGCCCACGGCCGCGGCCCGCTCCATGTGGATGGCGACTTCCACTCAGCGAGCTTTGCAACGATCCATTGCCGAGACGCATTTTTCAAGAGAAAAAAGCACTGGCGGCTTTGGTTAGAAACCCGCGGCTCAATTTTCAATCGTTTGAAGACACCCGCTTTATGGATCACTGACAATTGGTCCTGCGGATACTTTCATTGGATCTGCGAAACGCTGCCGAGGTTGGTTCTCGCATCTCGCTTCATTGACCTTCGCGAGATGACACTGTTACTACCAGCTCGAGCGAAGCGGCTACCGTTTATCGAGGAAAGCCTCCGACTGTTTAGTCTTGGTCGCATTCGATACCTAAACCGATTTGAACGGCTGAGGTGTGATGATCTTTTTCTGGCATCGCAGGTGGGGCATTGCGGTTGCCCGGATTTCGCGATGCTTGACCAGGTGGTCGATCTGATCCAGGCATACGCTAGAACGGGCACGATTCCGGAGCGGTCTTCGCCCCCTTCCATCGGTTACTTTCTGCGTCGTCGGGATGCCGTTCGACGTCGGTTGGTGAACGAAGATCGAATCGCCGTGATCGCATCGAAGCACGGCATTGAACCTATCGATGCTGAGCGTTTGAGTTGGCAAGAGCAAATTGCTCTGTTTTCGAATGCACGAGTCCTGGTCGCCACTCATGGAGCTGGACTCGTCAATTGCCTCGCGATGCGACGAGGCTCAACCATGGTGGAGTTCCGTGACGGCGGCGTGAAAACGCCTGACTGCTATCCCATGCTTGCCGCCTTGATGAATCACCGCTTTGAGTATCTTCGATCCGACGGGTCGACTAGTTCAGGTGACCACCATCGCGACATGCGTGTTGACGAGAAAAAGTTTGAATCGATCCTACAAAAAGTGACCAGCCGCAAGGTATTAGCAGCTTAGGCAACGGTGCAACGCGTTACTAAGCACAGAACGACCGAGCAGTCGTGTGTCCCTCGCTAACCGACTTGCCAACTGAAATAGCGAACGGCTTGGCCTTCCATCCATCCGATGGGCACTTCAACGAAGCCATCACTCCTTGACATGGCAACCAAATCACCTGATCCCTTCGAAGGCACGAGTCGCATTGAATGCTCATCGCACCGGACCAAAAGTAGTCGATGCAATGGCAAATCCGTCTCAACCAGGTCATCAACACTGACCAAACTTGAACAGCGATTGAAGGAAACAACCCCTCCGAGGTATTCGAGCATCGGAACGACAAAACGTCTCGCGTTGACGAGCGCGCTTACGGGATTCCCAGGAAGACCAACGATTAGCTTTTCTCGCCAATGCGCGACGAAGAGGGGCTTGCCTGGGCGAATCGGCAACCGATGAAAAATCACTTCACCTTCCATGTCTGAAATAATCTTGGGCACGTAGTCATAGTCGCCCATCGAGACACCACCGGTCAACAACAACACATCGCATTGCTCGATTACATCCTCGGCGATTTCGCGAAGCTCGTTTTCGCTGTCAGTTGCATGTTCGGCTCTCTCGATGGCAAAACGAGGTGAACTCAATAGGTTCATCAATCCCGTCGCGTTGCTGTTGCGAAGCTGCCAGGGTTGTATCTCTGTTGTCGTGTCAACGACTTCGTCACCGGTTGTCACCAGCCCCACTTTGATACGAGGGAACAGGCTGACTTGATTGATGCCGAAATTTGTTAGCGCGGCGTTACCGGTCGCCGTCAAAATATCGCCTCGGCGCGCAATCACATCACCAGCCTTAAGATTCTCACCTTGTCTTCTGATATTGCTTCCAAGACGCATCTTTCTCGCGGCCTCGCTCCATTCAATTGCGTCTCCACTCTCGACTACGTCTTCGCGGCGGATCACAACATCGCAGCCTTGCGGGACGATCGCTCCGGTGAAGATGCGAATGACGCCCCCTTCCGTTATCTCTGGTGGCGCTGATCCACAGATCGACTCCGCATTGACAGCGAGTGGACCTAGCTTCGCTAATTGGCTGGCCATCGCGCCATAACCATCCATCGCAGAAACATCGGCGGCGGGACTGTCTCTGTCGGCCTTAACGTCCACCTTCAGAACTCGTCCAAGCGACGGCGTTCCCAATTCAGTCTCGGTGAGAGGCTGAAGATGTTGTGTGGTCGCTTCGATCGCTTCGTCGATAGTGCTGTATCTGAATGAACCGGGCAAGTTAAACAACCTCGTTTAGGCATGGATTGGTTTGGGGCAGGATACCGTATCGTTCGGGTCTCCAAATCTACAACGCCACAAGAAACAGGACTGCTCCAGGGGATGAACCACTCGATCTTGCTCGTCGCTTACAGCACTTTGATCGTGTTTTTTCCCTTGCCGGCGGCAGAATTTCCGGCGTATTCACGTTGACGCAATAACGGACGCAGATGCTTATGAGCGGTGTCGGCGGCTTGATGCTGGGGATCGACATGGTGCATCTTCTGTCAGAGGCGATCCACAAGATCAATCTACCAGGTCAAGTTGGCATAGCGACTCCAGTGGGAGAGTTGTCAATTTTCTTGGTGATTCGACTTTTTCCACACCCATGATCATGGAACTGTTGAGCAAAGTGGGCATGCTTGGTCCGACGAGAAATCGTTCAAAGTGCACGTTGAGCCGAAACCGGAATGCGATCACAAACACGCCGGGCCATGTAATACCCATGATCACCGCGGTCGCTCACTGGGATGGGGCGGCCTCTTTTTTGGCTTGGCATTGCATACCGTGATTGACGGCGTGGCATTCTCGGAAAGCATGCTGGCAGCTGAAACACACTTAGCCTGGATCGGCTTGGCCGGCCTCGGAACATTCCTCGCGATTGTCCTGCAACAGCCTCTCAATGCCTTTGCGACTACCGCCGTCATAGCCTGTCAGGGCCCGTCGGACGTGGCGCAATGATACGCATCAATGGCGTTCTCTTGCTGCTTCCCAGAAGGAGCCGCGGCCTTCAATCTTGGCGCCCGGGCGACCCAACGAGGCTCGTCGGATAGGGACTGGCAATCTCAGTCGGTTTCTTCATTTGTATCGCGTTCACCAACCTGCTTCCCGAGCTGGCCTTTCACGATCATGACTGAGGCAAGCTCACGGCGATGCTGTTGGCTGGTGCGGCGAATGCGCTGCTACTGGAAAACCTTCCCGGCCAATCACACAAACACGCTAGCTCACCTAGGCGAGGGGAGTCAGATGCCCGCCCGCAATCGTGCCGCAGCCTCTAATGGTGTCGCGACTCGATCTGAGCGATAGGTCTCTAGGGCTAGCCCCACTGCTGCTGAACATCGTCAGCGAGTGCACCGTAGATCGACTCTTCTTCTTCGTCATCCTCGACGGGCGGAGCTACCTGATCCGAATTGCTAGCTGGCGAAACATCAGTCGACGCAAAGAGCAAGTCATCCTCCGACAAGTCTTCGAACACGGCATCTCCGGCTGACTCATCGACTGCAAGCTCAGTCGACACACCACCAACCGGAGCGACTGCCTCGCCTGCGGCTTCGCTTTCGCCATTCTGCGAGACGAGGTAGTTGATCACCTGCAACGCGTCCAAGGGCGAAACGCGACCATCATTAGTGACGTCAAGATATAGCTGTGATCGACCAGAAGAACCAACGTCTTCACCTTCAGGCCCTTGGCTGGTCAATCGATTGATCACCAACAGGGCATCAATGGGTGAGACGCTGCCATCATTGTTCACATCCATTGCCAACGATTCGTTATGCAAGAACTCAGCCGCGGCCCCGGTTACGTTGAAGCTTTGAACGCCGTAACGGATCTGCTCGACGGGAACTGGCTGATCCTCTTGGAATAGAAGAGTGTCTTGGAATGGGAACGAATCAGCTGGCGAAGAAACAACCCGTGCGGTACCCGTAGCGACGGCTTCAAAGAACAGTGTTGCAACGAGTGCCGGATTGGGCAGCGGATCTGCACTGAAATCTCGGTTTGAGCCAAACTCATTGATGATGCCCGGTACCGCCGCCGTGCCGACGCCGGCTTCCTCCACAAACTCGTCTCCGAACTCGACATCAAAATCGAACTCGTCACCCGCGAATTCGGGAGTATCGGTCGGCCGGATCAGACTGTTGTCATAGAGTAAATCTGTGTAGGCGGCGAACACATAGGTCGCCGCCAGACCACGAAGATCATCCGCGATCACTTGAATACCAAATCGATCACCTACACTGACTTCGGTGATTGGGTTGCCGCTCTCGTTAACCAGATTCAAATCGATGGCAACGATATCATCTGCACCCGCATTGCCAACTGGAACGGTTACCGTCGCGGAGCTACGAATATTATCTTCGGTGATAATCTCGTAACGGAAAGTGTCTAGGCCGTTCGCGCCGACTCGAGGCGTGTAGATGATCACATCATCCGACAAATCTGCTGTGCCTCGATCATCAACGGACGCTTCACCTA
This sequence comes from Planctomycetota bacterium, assembly GCA_039027135.1. Lineage (GTDB taxonomy): Bacteria > Planctomycetota > Planctomycetia > Pirellulales > Pirellulaceae > Rubripirellula. The sequence continues at coordinate 1,896 of JBCCKZ010000201.1, read as the reverse complement.
GACCTGGGAGTGTGATGATGCGAATGGGCTCTTGAAGAGCGTCAGTCACTCCAAGATTGTCGTTGTCTAGAACATCAAGGACAGCGCCCGTGTCAGCCACGATCGAAGCGCCGTTTGAATCCCGCCCATCTGAGAAAGCATCGTCGACGGCGGCTACAAAGACGTCAGAGTCGGGAATGACAACCAACTCACCTCGCCCAAGGCGAATCTGGTTGTCGGCCAGAGCCACATTCTGGTCAATGATGATGTTCTCGCTGGTGACCGCGTCCGGAACGTCCGTGATGAACTGAGCCACGCCCGGCGAATTCGCGATCATTCGGATCGTAAAGAGCGTGACCGGTCCAGCGTGGTTCGTCTGATTGGTAATCGACTGAACGCCCCCAACTTCATCGAATAATCCAGGCGTGGAAGCGTTCGCACTGTTGAGGAAGCCTTCACTTCCGCGGAACAAAGGCCCAAATTCAATATCGAACGGGAAGTCCGTCGAACTTCCGGGAATTGAAACTGGAGAGACAAGCGCGTCGCTATAGATCAGATCTAAGAATGCTGAAGCTACACCTTCCTGAGTGTCAAATCGCTGATCTAGCGAATCAAGATCATCAACAAGAATACGGAGCAAAAACTCTTCACCTGTTCGGACGTTTTCGATGGGATTGCGATCTACAGCATCGAGCAGTTCGACCGTAAAACCAATCTCATCATCCGCTTGCGACCCCGGAAGCAGGTTAATGGTTACTTCCGCTGTAGAAATGAGACCTGCGGGATCCTGAACCGTATAAGTGAACTGAGCTGTACCATTGAATCCGGTTGGAGGCGTGTATCGGATGGACTGTCCGCCACCGACAGGCACAGCACTACCAGCACCGGTGGGTGGGGATAATCCCGCCACAACTGGAGGCGTTACGGCAATAATCGTCAAACCACCATTGATGCTGGCAACATCATTGTCGAGGACATTGAGCGGGAAGTTGACGGTGCCTTCGGGAAGATCAAAGGCATCATCCACAGCGATCGGCTCTGACGAGACGAATGAAATGGTGATGGTAACTTCAGCTGTTTCGATGTCGCCGAATTGATTCAAGATCGAGTAGCTGAAGCGATCTGTTCCAACCAACCCAGCCGGAGGTGTGTAGAAAACCGATCCTCGATCGTCTGCTAGCACGACACGCCCGTTGGTACCTGTTTGATCGATACTCAGGATTGAAAGTGTTTGACCTGGAGCCGCGAAATCATTGGCCAGCACGTCAAGCTCGTTGGCGAACGAGCTGCGAGTGACTTCAAATGAATCATTCTGAGCAGCGGCCGCGCTCTGAAGAATTTCAACTTGGTAGTCCTCAACCTCACCGCCTTGCACAAACCCGGTCGCCCCAAGGCCAGTTTCGGGACTAATTCGGAAACGAGCGAATGTTGTTCCGATGTTGGCAAGTGCAGGAACAGAAACGGTGATCTCCTGGTCGGTGACCGTGCCGGAGTTCGCGGGTACCGCGAAGTCGGTCAGGAATTGCTCGTCGGCATCGAAATCGCCGTCACCGTTGAAATCTAGGAAACCTTGAACGTAGGCAATTGATGACGTGTTGTTGGTCGTTGTCAACGCGAAAGTGGCATCACGCCCTTGGCCAAGTGGAGCTGTTTGGAGGATACCGTCTTCGTCATCAGTGCCACTGTTATCATCGCCCTGGGCGTCGCTAGTCGGAACTCCGTTGAGTTCGCGGTCGACAATCGTACCGAGCGAAAGCCCGGAAACGATGCCGTGATTCGCACCTCCGCTGCTAAGCAGAGTTGCATAGCTATCCGGCGCGTCCCCGGCATCACGAGAAGGTAAGAAACCGAAGTCGTTATTTTGAGGAAGATTGACTCCGTCGAACTGCACCATGTGCATTCCGTCCTGAGGACTTG